>JAEWML010000091.1 GCA_023393155.1 Bacillota bacterium | reverse complement strand
CGCCGGGTCATCAACCGCAACAACCGCCTCAAGCGGCTCATCCAGCTCAACGCGCCGGATATCATCGTCCGCAACGAGAAGCGGATGCTTCAGGAGGCTGTGGACGCCCTGATCGACAACGGCCGCCGGGGCCGCGCCGTCACCGGCGCAAACAACCGGGCGCTGAAATCCCTGAGCGATTTGCTCAAGGGCAAGCAAGGCCGGTTCCGTCAGAACCTGCTGGGCAAGCGTGTCGACTACTCCGGACGTTCCGTTATCGTCGTCGGCCCTGAGCTGAAGCTGTACCAGTGCGGCGTGCCCAAGGAGATGGCCGTGGAGCTGTTCCGTCCCTTCATCATGAAAAAGCTGGTGGAAGACGGTACCGCCAACAACATCAAGTCCGCCAAGAAGATGGTGGATAAGGGAACCGCCGACGTGTGGGACGCGCTGGACGTGATTATCAAGGACCACCCCGTCATGCTTAACCGCGCCCCCACGCTGCACCGTCTGGGCATTCAGGCCTTCGAGCCGGTGCTGGTGGACGGCCGTGCTCTGAAACTCCATCCCCTGAACTGCACGGCGTTCAACGCCGACTTTGACGGCGACCAGATGGCCATTCACGTGCCCCTGTCCGCCGAGGCGCAGGCCGAGGCCCGGATTCTCATGCTCTCCGCCAACAACCTCCTGCGTCCGCAGGACGGCGGCCCCGTCACCGTGCCCACGCAGGATATGGTGCTGGGCGCCTACTACCTGACCTACGAGCGCATCGGCAAGGCCGAGACGGGCGCGGAGACGGTGTATGTGGACGACGCGGGCGAAACCGGCCTTACTACCGACACGGAGGTGGACGCCGACGAGTTCTTGGCCGTCAATAAAGCGGCGAAAAGCGAAGGGAAGAAGGAAGCCACCTTCCGGCCCGTCCATGTCTACGCTGGCGAGGACGAGGCCCTGATGGCTTACAACAGCCACGTCATCGGCCCCCACTGCCCCATTCTGGTGCGGGTCACCCGGACGGTGGACGGCGTGGAGCGAACCGGAATCATCCGGGCCACTGCGGGCCGCATCATTTTCAACCGCAATATCCCCCAGGACTTGGGCTTTGTGGACCGCAGCGATCCCGAAAAGGCGCTGGATTACGAGGTTGCCTTCCAGTGCGGCAAGAAAGAGCTGAGCCGCATTGTGGACCGCACCATCAACAAGCACGGCTTCACCATCGCAGCCGAGGTGCTGGACGCGGTGAAGGCCACCGGCTATCAGTACTCTACCCGCGCCGCCATTACCGTGTCCATCGCGGACATGGCCGTGCCCCCCAGAAAATACGAGCTGGTGGCGCAGACGGAAAAGCGGGTTCTGGACATTGAGAGCCAGTATAAAATGGGCTTCATGACCAATCAGGAGCGCTATAAGCAGGTGGTTGCGGAGTGGGAGAAGACCACCAACGAGGTTTCCGACGCGCTGCAAAAGAATCTGGACCGCTATAACCCCATCTTCATGATGGCGGACTCCGGAGCCCGTGGTTCCATGAAGCAGATTCGTCAGCTTGCGGGCATGCGCGGCCTGATCGCCAACACGGCCGGCCGCACCATCGAAATTCCCATCAAGGCAAACTACCGCGAGGGCCTGACCGCGCTGGAGTATTTCATTTCCTCCAGAGGCGCGAAAAAGGGCCTGGCCGATACCGCCCTTCGTACGGCGGACTCCGGTTATCTGACCCGCCGAATGGTGGACGTGTCTCAGGACGTGATTATCCGCCAGCAGGACTGCGGCTCCCCCCACGGCATCCGCGTTTCCGAAATCAGCGAAAACGGGCAGGTCATCGAGAAATTTTCCGACCGTCTGCGAGGCCGGTTTCTGGTGGGCAGCGTCTTTGACGCGGACACCGGCGAGGAACTGATCTCCAACGAGCGGATGATGGACGAAAATGACGCGAAGCTGCTGGAAAGCCGCCGCTGGATTCAGAAAAACAACCGGGAGGGAGACATGTGCTCCTTCGATCCGGAAAAGGGCGGAAAGCCCATCGTGATGATCCGCACGGTGCTTACCTGCGGCGCCCACAGCGGTGTGTGCGCCCGGTGCTACGGCATGAACCTGGCCACCTCACAGCCCGTGGGCCCCGGCGAGGCGGTTGGTATCATCGCCGCCCAGTCCATCGGCGAGCCCGGCACCCAGTTGACCATGCGAACCTTCCACACCGGTGGTCTGGCGGGCGGCGATATTACCCAGGGCCTTCCCCGCGTGGAAGAGCTGTTCGAGGCGCGCAAGCCCAAGCGGATGGCCCAACTGGCGGAGATTTCCGGCGTGGTCAAGTTTGAGGAGGCCGCCAAGGGAAGCCTTTTGAACATCATCATCACCGCCGACGACGGCGATTCCCGTATCTATTCCGTGCCCCACACCGGCCTTCTGGTGAAGGACGGGGACCGTGTGGCACAGGGCGTTGCCCTGACGTACGGCGCGCTGAATCCCCACGAGGTTTTGCGCCTGCGGGGCAGCGACGCGGTCTACAACTATCTCATTCAGGAGGTCCTGCGGGTTTACCGCCAGCAGGGCGTGGATATCAACGACAAGCATATCGAGGTGATTGTCCGCCAGATGATGCGCAAGGTCCGTCTGGAGGACGCGGGCGACACCAAGCTGCTGGACGGCTCCATGGTGGATATTCTGGATCTGGAGGATGCCAACGCGGAGGTCGACCGCCGCAACGCGGTGGGCGAGCGCCGGGAAGACGGCGAGCTTCTGCGCCACGCGGAGGGATCACAGCTTCTCATGGGCATTACCAAGGCGTCGTTGGCCACAGAATCCTTCCTGTCCGCAGCCTCCTTCCAGGAGACGACCAAGGTTTTGACCGAGGCCGCCATCAAGGGCAAGGTGGACCATTTGCTGGGCTTGAAGGAGAACGTGATTATCGGCAAGCTGATTCCCGCCGGTACCGGCCTTGCGGCCTATAAGGAATTTGCGGAGGAGCTGGTGCCTGCCCCGGCCATGGTCGGCGCGGGAGACGAACTCCCCGCGTATGAGGACTGAATTCCGCATTGAGCTTACAAAAACCGCCCGGACGCGATTGCGTCCGGGCGGTTTTCATATGTCCGAAGGACGGAGCAAACCAAATGGATCGGGAGAGGCACAAATCAAGGCGCAGGGAACTGGGAAAAGGAGCGCAAGAGTGTTCAAAGCGCAGGGGGTTGCCAGCGCCTTTCCGCGCAGGCGGCAGGAGAAAGGAAACCTCCTGCGCGCGGAAACGGTCGGCCTATTTCATGGTGCCCTGCGTGCCCCAGTTTTCAAATTCGCTGTATGTGAGGTAAATTCCGTCCTGAGGCAGGCCGGTGGTCTGCTGCACGGCTTCAAACGCGGCCTCTGTAAACACCTTTTTGTGCGCAAATTCGCCAGCGCCGAAGCACTTTACGTCCACATAGGCAAGCTCTCGCTTTTCGCCGGCCAGATACATGGTGCGCCCATCGGAAATGTCCACCATCAGCTTGCTTTCGCTCTTCCCGGGGATAAGCGAAATTTTCGCGCCCAGCGCGGTTTTAAGCGCGTCCTTCTGCGGGTCGGACAGAGACTTTGAGGTGTGAATCCCAATATAAGGCATAGAGTTGCCCTCCGTTTTGACAGGATTGATTGAATTCCGCTTTTAGGTCGGCGGATGGCTGGGTATACGTTCCTTTCTAAATGCTCGCTCTCCCGTGAGCGGGGAAGCTAAGATTCAGAAATTCACCCTGCAACGCATATGTGTCAGGCCTCCGCGATGATCTCCACTTCCACCAGTCCGTCTTTGGGCAGGGTCTTCACCGCCACGCAGGAGCGGGCGGGCTTTTCGGTAAAGTATTTGCCGTATACCTCGTTAAAGGCGGCGAAATTCCCCATGTCGGAGAGGAAGCAGGTGGCTTTCACCACCCGGGAGGGGTCGCTTCCCGCAGCCGCCAGCAGGGCGCACAGGTTTTTCATCACCTGTTCGGATTGAGAGACAATGTCCTCGCCCGCCATCGCGCCGGTGGCGGGGTCCAGCCCCAATTGGCCGGAGGTGAACAGCAGGCCGTTTACCACATAGCCCTGAGAATAGGGGCCGATGGCGGCGGGGGCGAATTCCGTGTGAATCAATTTCATAAAAAGACTCCTTTCCATAGTTCGATTTCTTTTATGGTACTTCATGCGTGGTGAAATTTCAAGCCTTTACCGGGAATCTTTCCCCGAGGGGACCGCACGGGCGGAGTGATCCGTGTGAAGCAGATGGTGGGACCGCTTGCCCAGCGGCTCCCGGAGATATTCGCCGTAAAGGCTTTTCACGTCCGGATTTTCGTGGGAGAAGCGTAGCTTGCTGGCCGCGTCCAGCTCCCAGAGCAGCTCGCCCCGGGAAGCGGCCATTTCCGCACCTTCATGGATGGGCTGCCCGCCGCCGCCGGCGCAGCCGCCGGGGCAGGCCATCACCTCCACAAAGTCGTATTCCGCAGCCCCGCTCTCCACCGCTTCCATCAGTTCCCGGGCGCCGGAAAGGCTGCTGACCACAGCCACCCGCACGGTTCCCGCGCCGGGAATGGAAAAGCTGGCCTCCCTCCAGGGGTTGCCGCTGCGGAGGTTGGAAAACGCGTCCGGCTTGGGATTTTTGCTGGTGGCGAGGTAATAGGCGGAGCGGAGCGCCGCGTCCATCACGCCGCCGGAGGCCCCGAAAATCACCGCCGCGCCGGTGCCCGAGCCAAGGGGACTGTCAAAGGGCTCCTCCGGAAGGTCCGTGGGGACGATGCAGTCGCTGCGCAGCAGGCGGACCATCTCCCGGGTGGTGAGCACCGCGTCCACGTCGGGATCGCCGCAGGCGTCGTTCATGTTGGGAAGCTCGCACTCCGCCTTTTTGGCGGAGCAGGGCATAATGGACACCACAAACAGTTTATGGGGGTCGAGGCCCTTCTTCTCCGCAAAGTAGCTCTTGGCAATGGCGCCGAACATCTGCTGGGGGGACTTTGCGGTGGACAGGCACTCCGTATACGCCGGGTACTGGGACTTGACAAACCGTACCCAGCCGGGGCAGCAGGAGGTGAACATGGGCCAGCGGTACTTTCCCCGGTGGGTAAACCGCTCCAAAAACTCGCTGCCCTCCTCCATGATGGTGAGGTCGGCTGCAAAATTGGTGTCGAAGATGTAGTCAAAGCCCATCCGGCGCAACGCCGCCACCATCCGCCCGGCAGTGGCAAACTTGGGGGAGAGGCTGAACGCCTCCGCCCACGCCACCCGCACGGCGGGGGCCACCTGAATCACCGTCGTAATCTCCGGGTCAGCCAGAGCCCGCAGGACCTTGTTGCTGTCGTCCCGGACGGTGAGGGCGGCGGTGGGGCAGTGGGTGACGCACTGGCCGCAGAAGGTGCAGTCCGTGTTTTTGAGAAGCCGGTTGAAGCTCACGTCCACCGTGGTGCGGGAGCCGGTGCCCGCCACGTCCCAGATGTGCATTCCCTGCACCTTGTCGCAGACCTGCACGCAGCGCATGCACTTGATGCACTTGCTGGCCTCCCGCACCACCGGGGCGTCCAAATCCACCCGGGATTTCTCCGGCTGGAGCCGGTAGGGCTGAAAGTGAATGTTCAAATCGTGGGACAGGGTTTGCAGGGAGCAGTTTCCGCTGCGGATGCAGGTGGTGCAGGTGGAGTTGTGCTCCGAGAGAATCAGGCGCAGGTTGGTTCTCCGGGCGGAGCGGACCCGGGGGCTGTTGGTGCGGATGACCATGCCCTCCTCCACCTGCGTGTTGCAGGCGGGGATGAGCCGCTGGGTCCCCTCCAGCTCCACCACGCAGATGCGGCAGGCGGCGATTTCGTTGATTTCCTTCAGATAGCACAGGTGGGGAATGGGAATGCCCGCCTCCTGAGCGGCGCTTAAAATGGTGGCCCCCTCGGCGACGGAAAGGGAGCGTCCGTTAATTTCAATATTTACCATTTTTCCACACGTCCTCCCTTAAAAATCCCATAGCCAAAGTGGTCGCAGCGCAGGCAACGGGAGGATTCCTCCCGGGCCTCCTGATCGGTAAAGCCGCACTCAATACACTGGAAATCGTGCACGCGTTCCCCCGCGTCCCGCTCTCCGGTGTTGATGCGGCCCCGGGGCCGCAGGTCGGAGAGGTCGGGGGTGGGAATCTGCACGTCGGTCACAATCTCGTGGTTGAAGCCTAAGTACTCGTCGATATTGGCGGCGGCGACCTTTCCCGCCGCGATGGCGCGGATGACAGTGGCGGGGCCGGTCACGCAGTCGCCCCCGGCGAACACGCCCTCCACGTCCGGAAGCTGGGTGCTGGAAGCCGCCAGCACTGTGCCGCCTCGCTGAATTTTCACGCCGCTTTGCTCAAAGCCATGGGTTTCAATGCCCTGACCGATGGCCACAATCACCACGTCGGCGGGGATGCGCCGGGCCTCCACGGCCGCGTCGTTGGGTCGGGGACGGCCCAGACGGTCCATCTCTCCGATGATCTGGGGCCTGACCCACAGGGCCACCGCGCGGCCCGTCTCGTCGGCTTCAATCCGCAGAGGGGCTTCCAGCGTCAAAACCTCCGCGCCCTCGGCGATGGCGCCCTCTATCTCCTCCTGCTGGGCGGTCATGTCCGCCTGACGACGGCGGTATACGCAGGAAACCTTTATCGCCCCCAGACGGAGGGCGGAGCGGGTGACGTCCATGGCCACGTTGCCTCCGCCGATGACCACCACGTTCATGCCTGTGAAGTTCGGCAGCTCCCCGTCGCCGATGCGGCGAAGCAGCTCCACTGCGGAAACCACGCCCAGACTGTCCTCACCCGGAATGCCGGTTTTCTTGTCGGTGTGGGCCCCCACGGAGAGATACAGGCAGTCAAACTTCCGGCGCAGTTCGTCCAGCGAAGGGTTGGTGCCCACGTCTACCTCCGTGTGGACCTCCACCCCGAGGGACAAAATGGAGGCGATCTCCTCGTCCAGCTTCTCACGGGGAAAGCGATAGCTGGGGATACCGTAGCGCAGCATGCCGCCCAGGTGCTTTTGCTTTTCAAACACGGTGACGCGGTGGCCCATCAATGTGAGGTAATAGGCGGCGGACAATCCGCCGGGGCCGCCGCCCACCACGGCCACGGTCTTCCCCGTGGAGGGGGCGCAGGCAGGCTGGGGGACCTCTCCCGCCTGATCCACGGCGTATCGCTTCAGTCCCCGGATGTTCAGGGGGTCGTCCACCATGTTCCGGCGGCAGCGGGCCTCGCAGGGGTGCTCGCAGATGTAGGCGCAGGCGGTGGGGAAGGGGTTGTCCTTGCGGATGAGCTTCACCGCGTCGCCGTACCGACCGGCGTTGATGAGGGCAATGTAGCCGGGAATGTCCACCCCGGCGGGGCACAGGGCCACGCAGGGAACCGGGTTTTTCAGGCTCCCCAAGCAGCGGTGGCGGAGAATGTGTTCCTCATAATCGTCCCGAAAGCCCAAAAGGCCCATGAGAACCAGTTGGGCGGCGTTGATGCCGATGGCGCAGTCGGCGGTGTCCACGATGGCCTGGGCCGTCACCTCGATGCGGTGAATGGCGCGGACATCCGCTTCTCCGTCCAGAACGCCTCTCAGCATATTGGATAGCTGCCCCAGCCCAATGCGGCACGGGGCGCACTTGCCGCAGGTCTGGGCATGGCAGAGATTGAGAAAGTTCAGCGCCATGTCGATGGGGCACAGGCCCGGAGGACTGGCCGCGATGCGGCGTTCCATGCCGCGGTATAGCTGATCCACCACGGATTGGGCCTGACTGGGCGTGTTGATGTCAAGTCTGCTCATAGGCTTCTCACTCCTTTTCCTTATTCCTGTTTGCTTCGCAAAGCTCCCGAAAATAGCCGCCCGCGGGTGTGGCTTCGGGACCTGCGCGTTCCGGAAAGCCGCCATAAAGCTGACCGGTGCAGACCCGCGCCCGCGAGATAGCATTTTTGTCAGTTTACTACCTCCGGCGGCAAGATACAACCGTCTTTTGTTGGTTTTTCTTGAAATGCCGCCGGAAGGCCGGGGCGAGGTTTGACAAGCGGGGAAAACCCGCGTATAACAAACGTAGGAAAATCACGAGGCGGCGGCGCACAGCCGCCTTTGGAACGGAGGACGATATGGGCGAGCTGATGGAGTTTTTACGGGCCGAGGGCGTGAGCGAGGCCCTTTTGCAGGCGGCGGAGGACTGGAGAAATCACCAGCCCCCGGTGCGGGAAGCGGCGGCCTACCGCATTCCAAAGCCCCGCTATCCCTATTACGGCAAGGAAGTCTGGGAGGAGGCCATCTCCGCCCTTTTAAGCGGCGAGCACCTGCTGCTGGCTGGCCCCAAGGCCACGGGCAAAAACGATTTGGCGGAGAATCTCTCCGCCCTGTTCGGGCGGCCTCAGTGGGACGTGTCGTTTTATGTTAACACCGACGCGGCCTCTCTGATCGGAACGGATACCCTCTGCGGAGGGGAGGTTTTGCTGCGCCACGGCCCCATTGCCCGCTGCGCGCTGGAGGGGGGCTTCGGCGTGCTGGACGAGATCAACATGGCGAAAAACGAATCTCTGGCCGTGCTCCACGCCGCGCTGGACTTTCGCCGCTGCATCGACGTGCCGGGCTACGACCGTATCCCTTTGTCCGATGCCACCCGCTTTATCGCCACCATGAACTATGGCTACGCCGGGACCCGGGACTTGAATGAAGCGCTGGCCTCCCGGTTCCTTGTTATCAATATGCCGCCCATCACGGAGGAAAATCTTCTAAAGCTGCTGCGCCGGGAGTTTCCGGAGTTGAAGCCCGCCTATGCCGACCAGATGACAAGCCTGTTTACCGACATTCGCAGGAAGTGCGACAGCGCGGAGATTTCCACCAAGGCGCTGGACCTGAGGGGCCTGCTTGCTTCCATCCGTCTGATGCGTCAGGGGCTGCCCGCCGCCCGGGCGCTGGAGCTTGGCATTGTGAACAAGTGCTTTGATGAGTTTGAGCGCCAGTTGGTGGAGGACGTGGTGAAAAGCCGGGTGCCGGACCTGTCGGGCCGGGAAGCCTTTGTACTTTGATGGAAATTCAGGAGCACGAGCAGCGCCGGGCGAAAAACCAGGTCTGGACGGCGGCGGAGGAATACGAGTTTGAGCC
>JAEWML010000041.1 GCA_023393155.1 Bacillota bacterium | reverse complement strand
GTTAGCCCCGCCTCCGTCTCGAAGCAGCAGTCCACCACGCCCTGAAGAAGGACCTGATCGTCCCCCGCGTCCCCGTCCAGCTCCGTGGCCGGAATCAGAACGGTGAAGGGATACTCCCGCAAAATGTTTTTCCCCCGGCGAATCTCCTCCCCGAGCGGAGAGGAAAGCAATGCCTTTAGCTGCGCAATGTCCACGCTGTCCGCCTGCTCCCGCGACAAAAGGCGCTTTTTTGCAAGAGCCGCCACCTGCCCCGCCGCGTCAGGGTTTGAAAAGTCCAGATATTGAAGGGCCAGATGAGCCGCCGTGCCCCGCTCTGTGGGGGTAAGTTCCCCGCCGGCCTGCCGGAACCGGGGCTGGTCCAACGGACGCAGCACGGTTGGGCGGGGCGCATTTTCCGATGCTTCCTCGTCCTTCTCCCGGCCTTTGAGCTGGGTTGCCGTCCGCTTGGCGGGGAAACGGGTGGCGGCCTCGTAGGGATAGGCCAGCTCCAAAAGACTCAAATCCGCATCATTCTGCGCCCCGCTTTCTTCGCTCTCCTCTTTAGCCTCTGAAACCTCCTGGAAGTCTTCGCTGTCATGGATAAATACTTGCCATGTATTTTCGTCCCCGGCGTAAAAATTCTCCGGTTCCACGCCCGCAAGGTCCCGCAGGGGCTTTGCCTCCGGGCGGCACAGCAGGGGCAGCAGCAGCCACTCGCCATAGCTTCGGCAGATAGCCGCCGTTTCCGGCGGGACGGGGCAGGCGGCAAGGCTGGCCAATTGCTTCAGCTTACTCTGTGCGTGATAAAGACTGTGAAGCAGAATCAGCTTTTCCTTGGGGCGGGTCATAGCCACGTACAAAATGCGCTGTTCCTCCGACTGGTTTTCCCTGCGGAGCTTTCCCTCCAAAGCTCGGCGGGCCATGGTGGGATAGTGAATGCGGCGGTCCAAATCCACCCGTCGTGGACCAAGGCCCAACTCCGGATGCACCAGCACCGGGGTGTCAAAGTCCATCCGGGAAAAAGCCCGATCCAAATCGCACAGCAGCACGATGGGAAATTCCAGCCCCTTGGATTTGTGAACGCTCATCAATCGCACGCCCCCCGCGTCGGATTTTCCCCGGGTGGCGGGGGCGCGGTCGCTGTCGATGAGCTTTTGAAGCTGCTCCAAAAACAGAAACAGGCCCCGGCAGCCGTTGGCCTCGAAATTCTCCGCGTGCTCCGTCAGTGCAATCAGGTTTTCCTTCCGCTCCTCGCCCCGGTCCATGGCGCCAAATACGCCCAGCGCGTTCAGCTCGTTGTAAATCCGCCACAGCAAACGCTCCACGCTCATGTCCCGGGCCAGCAGACGCAGACTGTCCAGCGTTTCAAGAAAGGAACGGCAGTCCGCTCCCCCGTCCCGGCACACCGCGTCGTAATAATCCCCGTCCGCCGTGCCCGCCCGCACCCGGGCCAGCCGGTCCGGCGTAAACCCGAACAGGGGCGAGCGGAGCACGGCAATCAGCGGCACGTCCTGCCGGGGATTGTCGATGACCTGAAGAAGGCTCAAAGCGGTGGCTACCTCCATAGAGGAGAAGTAGTCCCCCTGCTCCTGAAACGAACAGGGCACGCCCTGCTCCGCCAGCGCGGCCGAAAACGCCAGCCCCCGGCTCCCCGGCGAACGCATCAGAATCACGATGTCCTCCGCCCGGCAGGGCCGCAAAACGCCGTCCTCTCCGGTCACGGGGTATTGCTCGTCCAGCAGACTGCGAATCCGCTTCGCCGCAAGGCGGGCCTCCGCCATGCCCTTTTTCACCGGGCGCTCCAGCTCCGCCGACCGCTGGCGGGCACAAATTAAGTGGTACTCCGGGGCGCAGTCGCTCCGCTCCGGGTAATACTCCGCGCCGAAATACAGCTTTTCGTCTGTGCCGTATTCCATCTCCCCCAGCTCCGGGGACATGATATTTTCAAAGATAAAGTTGGCCGCGTCCAGAATTTCCCGGCGGGAGCGGAAGTTCTGAGACAGAAGGATTTTCCGTTCCTCCCCCTCCTGCGCGTCGGTATGGTGTTTGAAGGCGGCGTATTTCCGCAGGAAAATGGTGGGGTCCGCCAGCCGGAAGCGATAGATGGACTGCTTCACGTCTCCCACGGTGAAAAGGTTCCGTCCCCCGTGGGATACCGCCTGAAAAATGTGGTTTTGGACCTCGTTGGTATCCTGATACTCGTCCACCAGAATCTCCATATAGCGGGCAGAAATCTGCTCTCCCAGCTCCGTGGGCGTTCCGTCCTCCCCCGTCAAAAGCTCCAGCGCCAGATGCTCCTGATCGGAAAAGTCCGCCTGATTCAGCCGCAGCTTTTCCTGCCGGTAGCGCCGGGAAAACTCCCCCGTCAGCTCCAATAGCGCCGCCATGGCGGGGGCCACGGCGGTCAAGTCCTCCATAGCCTCCTGCCCTGTGACGTTCAGCTCGGCCCGCAGCTTTTTTACGTCGGCCTTGCACCCGTCCCACAGGGATTTCAGCCGAAGGACCTCGGGGTCGTCCTTGCGGCCTTTGGGCGTGGTCAGGCGGGGAAAGTCCACCGCCTCCGCCATCATTCCCGCTTCATCCCAGCTTTTCTTTGCCGCTTCCCCCAGTGCGTCCAGCGAGGCAGCGGCAGTCAGGAACTTTTCACCGTATCCGGTATGTAAAGCTGTATCGCTTTCCACGCTTTGCGCGGCGGAGCGAAATATTTCCGCCCAGGACGCCGCCCTGCGGGCGGTTCCTTCCAGCAACTCCTTGGCGTAGAGCGTCTCATCGAACGTTCCGGACAGATTCAGCCAGGATTCCCGGTTTTCCTCCAGCCACCGCTCCGGATAGGCGTGGCTCTGGAGCTTTCCGTGAAGCTCCAGCACCAGCTCCGCCAGCGCGCCGTCGTCCCGGCCCGCGCCCAGCGTGTCTGCCAGCAGTGCACCGCCGGGCGCATCGTCCAGCGTTTTATAGAAATCCTCCAGCGTGCGGTCCAGCACCCGGCGGCGCAGCAGCTCCGCCTCGCCCTCGTCCAGCACCCGGAAGTCCGGGGTCAGGCAGTGCCGCTCCCCCTCCTTTGCCAGCAGGTGGGCGTTTTCCCGCAGCAGCGCCGTGCAGAAGGCGTCCACGGTTTTTATATCCGCCTGATACACCCGCATGAGCTGACGGCGCAGATGGGCGTTGCCGGGATGCTCGCCCAAAAGCTTTCCAAGCTCCGAGGCAATTTTGCCCCGCAGCTCCGCCGCCGCCGCCTTGGTATAGGTGATGATGAGGAAGTCGTCAATGTTGCAGCCGTCCTCCAAAATGTAGAGAAACAGCCGCTCCACCAGCACCTTTGTCTTGCCGGACCCGGCCGCCGCCGACACCAGCAGGCTTCCGCCCCGGTTTTCCGCCGCCGCCTGCTGGGCGGGGGTCAGTTGAATTTTAGCCACGTCCGTCCTCCTCTCCGTCCAGTTCCTGCCAGAATTCCGCCGCCGTTACCTTTCGGATGTAGCGCAGGCGGTCGCCGCCCCGCCCGTCCTCAAAGTGGCAGGCCCCGGCCCAGTCGCAAAACCGGCACACGCTGTCATTCTCATCGTGGCAGCAGGGATCCGCGTCAATCACTCCGTCCCGCACCTCGGCGGCAATGTCGTGGAGCAGCCGCTCCACATAGCTGCCAAGCCGCCCAAGCTGGGCGGCGGTGGCGATACCGCCGGAGAGGTTCCCCTCCCGATCCACGCGCAAAGGAAGATACTTCGGTTCCGTCAGCGCGTCGTGCTCCATGGCCTGCAAAACCTCCGGCTCGTTCAGCAAAAGGCCGCTGCGGCGCAATGCCTTTGCCCGCTCCTGCGCCAATCTCTCCGGGGTCACGTTCCGCTCCTGCGCCAAAATCTCATCCCGGGCCGGGAGATACAGCACTCCGGCGGGAACCACCTCCCGCCCAAAATAGGCGCTGCCCTGATTTTTCAGCGTGAACAGGTACAGCAGCATCTGGATGTCCAGTCCCATGCGGACCTCCGCCAGGTCGAAGGTCTTCTTCCCGGTTTTGTAATCCACCACCCGGAGGTAGAGCCTGCCGTCCTTCAGCCAGCCGTCTATCCGGTCCACCTTCCCGTTTACCCGCAGCTCCCCGTCCGGTTCCGATACGGTGACGGCGGGCAGCGTCCCCTTGTCCCCGAAGGACAGCTCAAATTCCACCGGCACAAAGTCCGACTGCGCCAGCTCCCTCGCCGTTTCTTCCACCACGGCATAGGCCGTGGTTCGCAGCCGTGAGAAGAGATAGCGGAACCGGGCCGTCCGGTCCTGAAGATTGGGCAGCTCCCGCTGGACGTACTCGTCCATGAAGCGGTCGGTGAGCTTATGAAGCATTTCCCGGGAAACAGTTGCAAATCCGCCCTGTTTCGCCGCTTCTTCCGTGACGTTTTCTAAAATAAAATGTAAAAACGTACCGATTTGCGGCGCATCAAAGGAGGCCGTTTTCCGCTGACGGGCCTTTAGTCCATACTGCATGAAATAGGCAAAATGGCACTGGCGCAGCCGCTCCAGCCGGGAGGCGGACATGCTGAATTGTTCGCCGTACAGCGCCCGAACGGCGGGCAGGCTCAACCGCCCACGGCCCATGGCGGCGGCTCGCTCCATCGCCTCCAGCCGCGCCGCCCACTCCGGCTTTTCCGCAAACCAGCGCCACACCGGCCCTCCCGGATTTCCCCCGGCGGCTTCCAGCGCCGGGGCAATAGCCACCAGTCGGTATTCCCTTTTGCCGCTCTCCCGCTCTACCCGGTTCTCCGGGAACAGCTTCCCCAGCCGCTCCACCACAAAGGAGGGCCGAAGCCGCGCCCCGTTGACATCGGAAACAGGATAGCTGACGGTCAGCCCGTCCGTGGGCTGGGCAAGGGCCGCATAGAGGTTTTGCAGCTCCACGTTGAACTGCTCCATACCGGTGGGGGCCAGACGAATCCCGCGGGCCGCAAGCTCCTCCCGGTCCTCGTCGTTCAGCACGCCGCCCCGCTGGGCCACGGCGGGCAGCACATGGTCGTTGGCCCCCAGTAAGAAAAGGTACTTCGCCGTATGACGGTCGTTCCGGGTAATCTCGCTGGCGGACACCTGATCCAGCGCGGGCGGAATGGTCCCCACGCTGTACTGGGTCAAAAGCAGCCGGAACAGGCGGGTAAACGTCTCCGCGTCCATGGCCTCGTCCCCGAGAATCTCCACGAACTGGTCCAGCACGCCGCAAAGAATTCCCCAGAGCTGCCCCGTCTCCTCCGCCGTCTGCAATTCCCCCTGATTCCCAAGGGCCAGAAGCTGCTCTTCCAAAGA
>JAEWML010000040.1 GCA_023393155.1 Bacillota bacterium | reverse complement strand
CGCGCTGTGAAGCACCTGCGTGATGCACTGGCCGCTGCCGGGATAGCTTTTGCTCAGCGTTTCCCCGGTGGTGTCGGGAAAGTCTGTCCGCTGAGCCCTCAAAGTCTCCAGCGAGCGAGCGTACCGCGCCTCTGCCAGCTTCATCCCGGCGGAGGGAAGTCCCATGGACACCAGCTCCGCCGGGGCGGAAAACATGGACTCGTTTCCGCCTCCGGCCCGGTGCAGACGGCGGAAAAGAATATAAACGGCGCCCCCCAGCATCTGCGCAGCCTCGTTCACCGCGTCCTTGTCGTTGAGCTTGCCCAAAAGGTCAAACAAAACGCTCACCGCGCCGCCGATCAGCTTGGATTGGAGGGTGGCCAGCACGCTGCCCCGCAAAATGTTCCCCTGATCCGCCATACTGACAAGGTCGTCTTCTGTCAGCGCGCCGCCCTCCCGGGTGAGGGTCCGGCCCAGCAAAAAGTCCGCCGACACATGATAGTATTCGCAGGCCCGCACCACAAACGCAAGGCCCGGTTCCCGGGCCCCGTTTTCATAGTGGCTCAGCAGGGCCTGAGAAATGCCCAGCTCTCCCGCGGCCGACCGCTGGGAAACGCCCCGCTCCTGCCGCAAGAGGGACAGGGTTCTTGAAAATTCCGTATTCATTGTTTCTCTCTCCTTCGCGCTGATTCGCCGTCGAATCATCTCTTTCATAAAATCAAACTGCACTTGCCGTCCGCCCCGCGCCCAAACCCGGCTGGTGTCGCCGTATTTGCCGTGGAAAATGCAAGGCAGTCTCCCATAGCCCACGCCCATATTAAATGAAATCACAGGCGCAAAATTACACGCTGTATAGTTTAACAGAAACTATACAGCGTGTAAAGAGGATTATTCTCTTCAAAAGAGACAGGCCTGCTCCGGCAGCTCGCAACGCCCGACGGAACGGAGCTGCTGGGTGTTTTCCTCCGTCAACTGCTCGGTAATGGCCATGCGGCGCAGAATGTTTTTCACCGTTTCCTCCAACGCCGTGCCGGGGGAGTAGTCCGCCGGGAAAATAAAGTCCACCCGGCCCTTTGCAAGCAAATCCTCCACTCCCGCCCGGTTGGACGCCTGATACACGGCGATGGCCTGTCCGCCGTAGGCCCGCATCATCTTCATGCAGGGCACGTCGGAAAGGCCGTCCCCCACATAGATCATGCTTGTAAAAGGGACGCGTTTGCTGTCGTCGGGCATGGAGGCGTTGAGGTCCCGGTCGTTGGACACGTCCAGCACGCCCTTGTTGATGCGGTAGACAAACTGGGTCTTGGCGGTAAAATTGACCGCCAGCTTGGGCCAGACCGGGCGGCCCTGTTCGTCGTAGTAAAATTCGCTGGCGTAAATTTCCCGAAACGCGCCGCTGATGGAGCTGCCCTCGATAATTTCCCGCAGGCCGGAGGAGATGACATAGTGTTCCACCTGCACGCCCTGCTCCTCGCCGAAGGCGTTCACCCGGGAAAACCAGTCCTCCACGCCGGGAAACAGCACAATGCTGCGGCCCTTTTCCACCAGCTCTGACCGGGTAAAGGGCAGGTTCTTTCGGCCCGCCTCCCGCAGCATGGTGTACATATAGGCAAGAATCCCGTCCATCCGGTTTTCCCGGCCAAAGCTGTTGGCCTGTTCCCAGAATTCTGCCGGGGCCATCCCAAGGCTTGGGATAAAGGCATAGTCCTGCATGTCGGTGGTGCACAGGGTTTTGTCAAAATCATAGAGAAACGCCGCGATGGGCCTGGTTTCCCGCTGCATAAAAGTCCTTCCTTTCCCGGACAGAGCCCACAAAAGGCGAAACCGTCCCAAACCGGCGGGCGGCTCCGAAAAGTCCCCTCGGTCTGAACGGCTCCATGCGCTCCATCCGTGCCCGTAACCTGAAAATCCCAAGTCCCGCCGAACACATTGCCCGGCGGGACGCTCCGCTTCCAGCGGTTTATTCGGACCGGTTGTAGTTCCGTCCGAACTTCAATTCGTCCAGCTCAATTTTTCTGGTCGGCTCCTCCGACATGGGGATAAAGGGATTACCCTCGGGATAGGGAAATTCGTCGCCCTTTTCGGCTTCCGGTGGGGCAGACTGCTCCACGCGGTCCGGCATGCGCTCCGGCGCGGGCCGGACCGTCTCCTCAGGCATCTTCGGCTCAGCCTGGGCAGGGATAATCTGGACAGGCACGGCTTCCCCGGCAAAAGCCTCCGCCGAAGTTTCCGCCGGGGTGGGTTCTCCCTGCTGGAAAGAGCCCATGATGCTGGCCTCGATTTCTCCGGCGGGAATTTCCGGCGCCGACGGGGCCGGTGTGTTCAGCTCTGCTTGGGGAAGCTGCTCTAAAAATTGGAGCTGCTGGCGGCACAGGCCGCGCACCCGCTCTGAAAAGGCCGCCAGCTCCCGCTGGCCGAGAAGCAGGCGCTCCTGCATCTCCTCCGCCTCCCGGCGCAGAGCCGCAATTTTCTCCTGCGCGTGAATTTCCCCGTCCTTCAGCATTTGGTCGCGCTTTGCCTCCGCCTCCCGGACGATGGAGTCGGCCATCTTCTGGGCGGTGAGCAGGGTGGCTCGCATGGAGTCCTCCGTGGCGCGGTAATCCTCCACCTTTTCAACCAATACCTTCATTTTAGCCTTCAACGCCGCGTTTTCCTTGTACAGCGCAGTGTAATCGTCGGTCACCTCGTCCAGAAATTCGTCCACCATGGCCATGTTATAGCCGCCCATCACGGCCTTCGCAAACGCATGGCCGGAAACCTCCTGCGGTGTCAGCAATGCAATAACCCCCTCCGCGTCCGCGGGGACGCCGGTTTCATAAATTTTTCTCCCGGGCCCGCCGGGCGGACGGCCTTAGAAATAAAGGCCGTTGTTTTCCAGCTCGTCAATCAGATCTCCCTGAATATCCACGTGGTAGGGCGTAATGATGTACGTATTGGCGGCCACCTTTTTGATCTTGCCCTCCCCGGCGTAGGCCACGCCGGACAAAAAGTCGATCAGCCGCCGGGCCACGTCCTTATTGGTGGATTCCAGATTCAGCACCACGGTGCGCTTGTCCTTCAGATGGTCTGCGATTTCCGAGGCGTTTTCAAACCGCTCCGGCTTCACCAGCACCACCTTCAATTGTGTGGTGGCGTGAATGTTGACCACCTTGTTGTGGCGGTCCTCCCCCCGGGAGGGCTTACGCTCGTCAAACACGCTGTCTCTGCGGGACGGTCCGTCAAAATCCTCAAAATCCTCGTCCTCATCCTCGTAGGGGTGGGTCCATTTTTTCAGTTCATCCAAAAGGCTCATACAGTTCCCTCCTGATTTGCGGCGGGGTACGCCCGGTGGCCAAAAATGGCCGTTCCCACGCGGATCATGGTGGCTCCGGCGCGGATGGCGTCGGGATAGTCCCCGCTCATTCCCATTGACAATATATCGAGTGTATTATCATATAGTTTTTGATTTATGTCAACATAAAGCCTGCCGACTTTTTCAAAATTTGCAAGATTTTCCCCCGGCTTTGTCTCGATGGGGGGTACCGTCATCAGTCCCCGGAGCCGGACATGGGCCAGCTCCTTCGCCTTTTGGGCGGCGACGGGAATATCCGAGGGGTCATAGCCGCTTTTGGCCTCCTCGCCGCCCACGTTCACCTCCAGAAGAATGTCCTGCACGATTCCCAGCTTTTCCGCCTGCTTTTCAATTTCCTCCAGCAGCGCGTCGGAGCCTACGGACTGAATCAGCGCCGCCTTACCCACCACCTGACGCACCTTGTTGCGCTGCAAATGGCCAATGAAGTGGAGGGGTGCGCCGTCATAGGCGTTTTCCGCCAGCTTGGACACAAGCTCCTGCACCCTGTTTTCTCCCAGCGCGTCGATACCGGCGGCAATGGCCTCCCGGCAGGCTGTGGCGTCGTTCATTTTGCTGGCCCCAACCAGCGTAATCT
>JAEWML010000018.1 GCA_023393155.1 Bacillota bacterium | reverse complement strand
CAGCACATCGTCTCCCAACAGGGCGCCAAGGCCCCGTCCCAACCCGGATTTTTGAGACGCCATAGCGACTCCTTTCCAGAATCAGCGATTCTTTTGTAAGAATTCGGCGGCCAGCGCGCCGTAGGCTTCCGCACCGCGAGAAACGCGGTCGTAGGAGAAAATCGGTTTGCCGTGGCTGGGGGCCTCGGACAAGCGCACGTTCCGGGGAATCACGGTGGCATAGACCTTCCCGGGGAAGTAGTGCTTAACCTCCTCCGCAACCTGAAGCGCCAGATTGGTCCGCCCGTCGAACATGGTGAGGAGAACGCCCTCCAGCTCCAGCCGCGGATTCAAGGAGCGGCGGACAATCCGCACGGTGTTCATCAAGTCGCTCAGCCCCTCCAGCGCGAAATACTCGCCCTGCACCGGCACCAAAACGGAGTCGGCGGCACAAAGAGCGTTTAAGGTCAGCAATTCCAGAGAGGGAGGGCAGTCAATAAAAATAAAGTCATAGCTGTCCGCCACCTGCGCCAGCGCGTCCTTCAGCAAATACTCCCGACGGTCCATGGCAATCAGCTCAATGCCCGCACCCGCCAGCGCCTTGTTGGAGGGAAGCACGTCGCCGTATTTTGTTGTTACGATGGCGTCCGCAGCCGGGGCCTCGCCAATGACCACCTCATACACGCCCTTGGACAGGGTTTTGTCCACGCCCATGCCGGAGGTGGCGTTGGCCTGGGGATCAAAGTCGCACAGGAGCACCCGCTGCCCCGCGTCCTTCATGGCGGCGCAGAGGTTCACACAGGAAGTGGTTTTCCCCACGCCGCCCTTTTGATTCACAATCGCGATAATTTTTGCCAATACAGCACCCGCTTTCCCGTAACGGCAGTCAGACGCGCCGCTTTCTCACAATTCTGCTCCGATAGATTTCAAAGCCGCAAAAAAGCGGCTTTGCGAATGTTTGCAGTGCGCGTATCATGCAAACGCAAAAGCAAGTCCCTAAGGATTTGTGCCGCTTTGTGAAGCGAGACAAACCGCCCGGTTAAAAGTACTCCTGCGTGTGTATCACCGCGCGGCCCGCTTTTACGGGCCAAAACAGCCTGTGATGGTTTCCTTGTGACATTATAACAAGGTTTTTCCTGAGATTCAAGGCGGTTGCCACAGAAAAACGCAAAAACAAAAAAGCTTTTGCAAAAATAACGAAGAAAAGGCGCGTGGTGCTCCGGGTTTGTGAAATAAAGCAAATTTAGTTTACCCTGAATGTTTCACGTGAAACATTCAGGGTAAAAAACGCATAGAAGCAGGCGCCGCACAGCCTTTGGCTTGGACTTGCTGTTTTGGGGTCAAACACCTATAAACCAGCCCCGGACTGTTTCACGTGAAACAATCCGGGGCAAATGGGTTAAATCAAAAGCATAGCGGTTCGGGGTGGCAGCTCCAGCTTTAAAACGCCGCCGACAGCGGCAAAAGACTGTCCGGTAAGCGCATCCTGCGCCTGAATGGCGTTCCATGGAATTTCCAGTGCCAGCGGATCGGCCCCAACGTTCAGAACGGCGGTAGTGGCTTCATCCTCTAGATTACGGGAAAATACCAGACCGTGCCCCGCGGCAAACAGATAGCGAATGTCACCCCGCTGAAGGGATTTTCGCGCCCTGCGCAGCCGACCCAGACAAAGGTAAAGGTCCCGAAGGGCCGCGTCTTCTTTTCCCCAAGGATAGGTGCGGCGATTAAAGGGATCCTCCCAGCCCTCCATGCCGGCCTCATCGCCATAGTAAAGCATGGGGGAGCCGGGAAAGGCGTACAGCAGCACTGCCGCCGCCCGGAGAAGGGCCAGTCCCGTTGCCCGCTCCTCGGGGGAGAGGAAAAAGACGGCCCGGTCTTCCTTGGAGGAGGGGGGCTTTTCTGCGCCCAGTACCGACAAGATTCTGGGGGTGTCGTGGGTCCCCAGAAAATTCATCGCGCTGTAAAAAGCGGGCGGGGGATAGTTTTCCCGAAGGGTTTCCATAGACTCCCGAAAGTCCGCCCCGTCGCCGCCCTGCAAAAAGGCAAGCGCCGCCGTTCTGAAGGGGTAGTTCATCAGGCCGTGGGCCTCAGATCCCAGCAGATATTTCCGGCGCTGGGAGTATGCGATTTTATTGGAGCCGTCCTCCCAGACCTCGGCAATCAAAACGCTGTCGGGCCTTGTTTCCTCCATTGCCGTGCGAAGACGGGCAATAAATTCATCCGGCAGCTCGTCGGCAACATCCAGCCGCCAGCCGGAGGCCCCCGCGCGCAGCCAGCGGCGGACCACGGAGTGTTCTCCGTCAATGATAAACCTGCCGTAGGAGGGATTGTTTTCGTTTACGGCGGGAAGGGTGCGGATGCCCCACCAGGCGTCGTAATCCTCTGGCCAGGGGTGAAAGCTGTACCAGTCGAAGTAGGGGGAGCTTTGGCTTTGGGCCGCGCCGGGGCCGGGATAAAACCCCTCCGCGTTAAAATAAACGCTGTTGGACCCGGTGTGATTAAACACGCCGTCCAAAAGCACGCGAATGCCCCGCTCCGCCGCCCGGGCGCACAGCTCCCGAAAATCCGCCTCCGTCCCCAGCATGAGGTCAATCATTGTGTAGTCCGCCGTGTCATACCGATGGTTGGAGGCGGATTCAAACACGGGGCAGAGGTAGAGCGTGGTCACGCCTAATTGCTCCAGATATTCCAGTCGGGAGAGAATGCCCTGCAGGGAGCCGCCAAAAAAGTCGCTGTTTCGCACCTCGCCCTGCTGGTCGGGCTTCCAATGGGGTATGTCCTCCCAATTTTCGTGAACCGTTCGGTTTCCCACAAGACCCGCAGGGTCGGGAACGGACAGGCGGAAAAACCGGTCGGGGAAAATCTGATAGGTCACGCCGTCGCCAAACCACCTGGGCGTTGGGCGAGAAGCGTCGTATACCGTTAACTGCCAATCAGTGGCGCGTCCGTCGCTGCGATAGCCAGTGGCGTCCAAATCGCAGCCGGAGCCGTCGTCCCGCCAGAAGCGAAAATGATACCACACCAGCTCCGGTCGCTCCGGCGCGTCATAAGTAAGCGAAAAAAGAAACCGGTCTCCCGCAGGACCGCCGGGCAGCAGTTCACGCTCCTCCCGTATCCCGGAAAACTCAAGATGCAGAACCAGAGCGCAGTGGGTAAAGCCCTCCCGCGCAAGAGGGCGCACACGGAATAAAACCCGGCCCCGGCAGATTGCCGTCCCAAAGGGTTCCTTGCACAGGCTGTGTCTGGGGTCAAAGACAAAGGGTTCGCTCATAACGGGCACAGTCCTTTCCAGAAAGTGGAAGTAAAACGATGTAAAGAAACGGTC
>JAEWML010000215.1 GCA_023393155.1 Bacillota bacterium | reverse complement strand
CCCTGTACCGCATGGCGTTTTCCACCCACCGTCAGGTGGAGCTGGGAGCGGGCGACAAGGTGATTATCTCCGCCTCAGCCATTCCCGGCAACGAGGTGACGGTGGGCCGGGTCATCAACGAACTGTTCCGCAAGGGCGTAAACGTGGTTTACGACCGGGCGGATATGCTCCACGTCTCCGGCCACGCCTGTCAGGAGGAACTGAAAATCGTCCACGCGTTGACGAAACCCCGCTTCTTTATCCCTGTCCACGGCGAGCAGCGGATGCTGCAAATCCACTCCAACCTGGCCCAGTCCATGGGCATGGAGCGCAATCACATTGCCATCGCCCAAAACGGCGCTGTCATTGAAATCACCGGCAAGAGCATGAAGGTCAACGGCTCTGTTCCCTCCGGGGAGGTGTATGTGGACGGCTCCGGCGTGGGCGACGTGGGCGCCGTGGTCATGCGGGACCGCAAGCGCCTTGCAGAGGACGGCATGGTGGTGGTCATCCTCCCCGTCTCCTCCCACGATGGGCAGATCCTCTCCAAGCCGGAGATTGTCACCCGGGGCTTTATCTACGTGAAGGAGTCCGACGAGATGATGCGAGAGCTGGAAAACATCGCCATGGAGGCGGCGACCAACGCCCCCCGCAGTCGCGGCCGGGACGACGGCGAGCTGCGCAGCGCGGTGAAGTCCGCCGTCAGCAATTACCTCTTTAAAAACACCCAGCGCAGCCCCATGATCATTCCCGTGGTCACCAAGCTGTAACCGAAAACAAACAGAGCGCCGCCCCGAATATTCGGGGCGGCGCTTTTTGCCGCCGCTTTGCAGGCGGAATGCCAGTGCGCGTTCCTTTTCGTGAATAGGGCGCAACACTGTGCGCTTCCGTTTCTAGGCGGCGCAACCCGCGACGGTCTGTAACGCGAAGCTTTTGTCTCAGGCCTCCCGCGTCTCCAGCGCCCGCTCCGGCAAGGAGGCCGCCAGCAGGCAGGAAAGCTCAAAGCTCTCGCCCTCCGTCAGGTCAAGGCCAAGCCTTGGCAGCAGGGACTGCAATTGAAGCGCTTTTCTTTTAAAATCTCTTGCCGCCAGAAAGCCCGTGTCCGTGAGATAAATTTTTCCGTACCGCTTCCGCACCAGAAACCCCTTGTCCATCAGGACTGCGGACATCCGGGTGACGGAGGGCTTGGTCACATGCAGCGCTTTGGCCAGCTCCGCGGTGCTGACATCCCGCATGGCGTGAGACAGGTCGTAAATTGCCGCAAGATAGCGCCGATGCGCCGGGGTCAGTCGTTCCATCATGATCCTCCTGTTTCAAAATGGGCACAGGGGGGCGCGGGCGAAGTTTGCTCTGCCCGCGCCCCCAATGTGAAGTGAATTTTTTTATCTCTCGTGGCAGCTTCCGCCACAGGAGCCGCAGTCGCTGCCGCAGGAGCAGCCGCCTTTTCCGTTTTTCCTGTTGTGGATGCCACGGGCCACGATGGCCACGAAGATACCCAGAACGATCAGTCCTATGATAATTGTCGGCAGGTTCATGTTCATACTGTGCCGCTCCTTTCAATATGTCAAATGCGGATGCGTATAGCTTACATTACCGGACGCCGGCCTTGGCTGCCGCGTTCACGGAGCTGACGGAGAGGACATTGCCGTCATACTTGTTTTTGCGGAACAGAAGATACACCAGACCCGCCAGCACCACAAGCGCAGCCACGGTGCCCGCGCCAAAGGATACCTCGCCCAGCAGAAGGCCGCCCAGCTGATAGATAATCAGGGCCATCACATAGGCGAAGCCGCACATATAGCCGATGGCGGCGGCGGTCCACTTGGCGTTGTTCATCTCCCGCCGGATGGCGCCCATGGCCGCAAAGCAGGGGGCACACAGCAGGTTGAAGACCATGAAGCTGTATGCGGAGAGCACCGTATAGTGCGCCGCGATGGCGGTCCAGAGGCCCGCGTCATCCTCGGCAACCTCTTCGCCGATATGGAACAGAACGCCGAAGGTGGAAACCACGTTCTCCTTGGCAATCAGGCCGGTGACGGTAGCCACGGTGGACTGCCAGTCGCCGAAGCCCAGAGGCGCGAAGATGATGCACACCGCGCCGCCGATGGCAGCAAGCAGCGAGGAGTTATTGTCCTCCACCATGCCGAACGCGCCGTCCACAAAGCCAAAACCCTGAAGGAACCACAGCACCATGGACGCGGCCACGATGATGGTGCCCGCCCGCTTGATAAAGGACCAGCCCCGCTCCCAGGTGGCCCGCAGCACGTTGCTCATGGCGGGAACGTGGTAGGCAGGCAGCTCCATGACAAAGGGCGCCGGGTCCCCGGCAAAGCCCTTTGTCTTCTTCAGGATAATGCCGGAAATCACGATGGAAGCCACGCCGATGAAATAGGCGGACACGGCCACAAGGCCGCTGTTGTCAAACAGCGCGCCGGCGAACAGGCCGATGATGGGCATTTTCGCTCCGCAGGGAATAAAGCAGGTGGTCATGACGGTCATGCGCCGGTCCCGCTCGTTTTCAATGGTGCGGGAGGCCATTACGCCGGGCACGCCGCAGCCGGTGCCGATGAGCATGGGGATGAAGCTCTTGCCGGACAGGCCGAACTTGCGGAAAATCCGGTCCATAATGAAGGCGATACGGGCCATGTAGCCCACGTCCTCCAAAATGGCCAGCATGAAGAAGAGCACCAGCATCTGGGGCACAAAGCCCAGCACCGCGCCTGCGCCTGCGATGATACCGTCGGAAATCAGGCCGATCAGCCACTCGGCAACGCCCCAGCCCTCCAGCAGCGCACGGGAGCCCTCCTGCAGCCACGCGGCGCCCAGCACGTCGTTGGTCCAGTCCGTCAGGAAGCTGCCGAAGGGGCCCATGGCCACCCAATACACCGCAAACATGATCACCGCAAAAATGGGCAGCGCCAGAATCCGGTTGGTGACGACACGGTCGATTTTGTCGGAGGAGGTGAGATCGTGCTTGGCCCGCTGCCGCTTCACGGACTTGTTCACCACGCCGTTGATGTAGGCATACCGCTGGTTGGTGATGATACTCTCCGCGTCGTCGTCCAACTCGCGCTCACAGTCGGCGATGTGTTCCTCCAGATGGGCCTTCAGCTCGCCGCTCAGGTTCAGCTCGGAGAGGACCTTGCCGTCCCGCTCGAAGATTTTGATGGCATACCAGCGGAGGAAGCGGTCGTCCACTTTTCCCTGAATGGACTCCTCGATATGGGCAATGGCGTGCTCCACGCTGCCGGTGAACACATGGGGCAGCTCTCCGGCCTTGCGGGACTGGCCCAGAGCCATGGCCTTCTCGGCGGCGGAAATGCTGCCCTCGCCCTTCAGCGCGCTCATCTCCACAACCTCGCAGTGCAGCGCCTCCGCCAGCTTCTGCAAGTCAATCTGATCGCCGTTTTTCCGCACCAGATCAATCATGTTCACCGCCACCAGCACCGGCAGGCCCAGCTCCACCAGTTGCGTGGTGAGATACAGGTTCCGCTCGATGTTGGTGCCGTCCACAATGTTCAAAATGGCGTCCGGCTTTTCACCCACCAGATAGCTCCGGGCCACCATCTCCTCCAGCGTATAGGGGGACAGGGAGTAGATGCCGGGCAAATCCTGAATCACCACGTCCTTGTGGCCCTTCAGCTTGCCCTCCTTCTTCTCCACGGTCACGCCGGGCCAGTTGCCCACGTACTGGTTGGAGCCGGTCAAGTCGTTGAACAGCGTGGTTTTACCGCAGTTCGGATTGCCGGCCAGTGCAATCTTAATATCCATCGTTTTCTCCTTCCAAAAATGTTAGTAAGAGCTAACCTTTCGCCCTTGAAAACGGCGGCCCTCCGCCGCCCTGCGGGAGCGGACACCGCCGCGCCCGGTCTGCTTTCATGAGCAAACGCGTCCCGCGCATGGCTCGCTCCCGCAAAAAATCCGGATTTCCGGATTGCTCCGCGAAAAAATGTACAGCTTACTGAATTTCGATCATCTCCGCGTCGGCCTTGCGCAGGCTGAGCTCATAGCCCCGCACGTTCAGCTCCATGGGGTCGCCCAAAGGGGCTACCTTCCGCACGTGGACCTCCACGCCCTTGGTG
>JAEWML010000121.1 GCA_023393155.1 Bacillota bacterium | reverse complement strand
CCGCAGATATTATCCTTCAAATTAATGGGAAACACGGACATGGCCTTTTCAAGCTTCAGCCCGCCCCGGCTCACATAGGCCATTCCGCCGCCCCGTACTTCAATTTCCTCGTCCACTACATAGGCAGTTCCGGGTTTGTCCGCCCGCTGGCCCTTTACAAACACCAGTCCGCTCATGATGACCGCCTGCGCCTTCTGCCGACTATCCAGCAAGCCCCGCTCCACCAGCAGCAGGTCCAGCCGCTTTTTTTCACTCATGCTATGTCCTCCCCGCGAAATGGCGCGGTATCCTCACCGGATTCCCTCTAAAACGGCCTTTACAATGCCCTCCGCGTCCAGCCCCAGACTGTGCCGCAGCTCTTCAACGGACCCCGCCGGAACAAAGCTGCGGCCAAGATTCTTGAAAAGCATCCGCTTGGGCGCGCTGCCCCGGGCGGCAAGAATGCCGCCGACTCTCTGTCCCACGCAGCCGGAGCCGCAGCAGTCCTCCACCGCGAGAATACATTCGCAGCCGGAAAGCGCGGGCGCCAAATCCTCATAGTCCAGCGGCGCGATGCGGTTCAGCTTCACCACACCAGCGTGAACCCCCTGTTCCTCCAGTAAATCAGCCGCGTCCAGCGCCTGATTCACCAGCAAGCCGTAGGTCAGGATAGTCACGTCCTTCCCCTCCCGCAGCCGCACGGCGGCGGCTTCTCCGCCGTCCTCCCGATAACGGCCCTCACCGCCTCTGGGATAGCGGACAGCCACCGGCCCTTCACACTCCAAAATCGCATGGCGCAGCATCCGCCGCAGCTCTGCAAAGCTGGCGGGGCAATATACCGTCATACCCGGAATGGTTGGCAAAAACAGCGCGTCAAACGCGCCGTGGTGTGTCTCTCCATCGTTTCCCACAAGACCCGCCCGGTCCACCGCCAGCACCACATGAAGTCCCTCCAGCGCCACATCGTGGAGCAGCATATCATAACTCCGCTGCAAGAAGGTGGAATACACCGCGAATACAGGAATCATCCCCTGCGAGGAAAGGCCCCCGGCCATGGCCGCGCCATGGCCCTCGGCAATGGCAACATCAAAAAATCTCTTTGGAAATTCCTTTTGGAAGGGGTCCAGCCCCGTTCCGTCCGCCATGGCGGCGGTAATGGCGCACACCCGCGAGTCTTGGGCGGCAAGGGAGACGAGGGTCTTTCCGAAAACGGAGGAAAAGCTCTCTGTTTCCGGCTTTTTTAAAAGACCGGTCGTTGCGTCGAACGGCCCGATGCCGTGGAACTTGCCGGGATCCCGCTGAGCAGGGGCATAGCCCCGTCCCTTCTCCGTGTGTACGTGGACCACCACTGGGCAGCGCAGCTCTCTGGCCCATTGGAGCATGTCGCACAGCCGGTCGATATCATGTCCGTCAATCGGCCCTAAGTAATTAAAGCCCATGTCCTCAAACAAGGTACTGCCGGGCCACAGGGCTTTTTTCAGGGAGGTTTTCATCCGGTGATTGAAGCGGTAAAGTCCGCTTTTCATGGGTTCGGCGCCGAACAGGCTGCGATACCACTTCTTGAAGTGATAATAGGCCGGCTTGCTTCGGATTTTTCCAAGATGCCTGCTCACCGCCCCCACATTGGGGTTAATGGACATGCCGTTGTCGTTCAAAATCACAATCAGCGGTTCTTTGGAGGCTCCTGCATTGTTCAACCCCTCATAGGCAAGTCCGCCGGACAGCGCCCCATCCCCGATAAGGGCCAGAACGCTGTGGTTCTTCCCCTCCAATGTTCTGGCCCGGGCCATACCCAGCGCCACGGAAACGGAGTTGGAGGCGTGGCCCGCCACAAACGCGTCGTGCTCGCTCTCATAGGGCTTTGGAAAGCCCGACAGGCCGCCGAACTGCCGCAAGGAGCCGAACAGCTCTTTGCGCCCCGTCAGCGCCTTGTGAACATAGCACTGGTGCCCCACGTCGAACACCAGCCGGTCGCTGGCGGTGTCGAACACCCGATGGATTGCCACCGTCAGCTCCACCACGCCAAGATTGGAGGCCATGTGTCCGCCGGTTTGGGAAACCTGCTCAATCAAAAATCGCCGCAGCTCGTCGCACAGCGTATCCAGCTCCCTGCGGCTCAGCGCTTTCACGTCCGCAGGAGAATTGATGGTTTCAAGAATCATAGGTGTCTCTCTTTTCAAAAATTACGGAGCACCCCCGCTCTTCATTTGGAGAAGCGATGGAATACGTGCAAAAGCTTTCCCGCAAGGAAAACCACGCGGGTGCTCTGATTGATGGCCAGTGATTTGCCCAGCGCCTTCCCGCCGATGGTCAGGCCGGAGATGACCGCCGTGACCCCCGCGCCCAAAAGCACGCTGTGTATGTCCAGCAGCGTCTGAAGCCGGACCACGATGACGGCGGCGGTGGTGCCGGAGACAATGCCGCAGATGTCGCCCACCACGTCGTTGCAGAAGCTGCTGACGCGGCCGGCGTTGCGAAGAAGCGTAATCGCCTCCGACGCGCCGGGCTCCTTATGGGCGGCCATGGAGTGAAAGGGCCGCTCGTCCGCGGCGGTGACGGCCACGCCGATAATGTCAAATAAAATGCCAAGTCCGATAAATCCCGTCAAAACCAGAAGCGCCGCTGCGATCCCCGCCCCGGTGAGCGCGCTTTCAGAAGCAAGGCTCAGCGCGGCGGACAGCGCCACGGCAATGAAAAAGATCCGCAGCGCCCAGCGGTACTGCGGCAGTTCCGCGTCTTTTTTTCGTTTTCGTTTTATTTTGCTCAACCTGTTGCCTCCCCGGGCACGGCAAAATTCCGCCGGAAACGGCGGTTCAAATATTTAGAATACTAAGTCGGCGGCGGTGAAAAAAGTAAATCTTACGGCTTAGGTACGGGTTGGATTTCCCCGCAGCGCACCTCTCGTTGCCGATGGAGGCGGTTCCCCTTTCGGCGCTGCGTCGCGGCGTTGCCGTCCGCGCGACCCGATTGCCACTTAGTCCGCACTGTAATCCTTTTTTCGCCCTTGCGACAGCCTAGATGATTTCCACCTCAGTCTGTGCGTCTCTTTAGCCTCTTTTGCAGACGGGGTTTCAAAAGGCAATAGCAGCTTCCTCTCTGGCCAGAGAGGAGTCTGCCTGAATCCTCTATCCACCGCGCCCACGCAAGGCAGGCTACATCTGCACACAGCGTTACGGACGAAACCGCCCGATGCACCGCATTGCAGGTTCATAATCTGTTTCGTACGCGGGCCGGGTACCCACATGGGATTACGTCCGCGCACAAGAACAGGTCTCCACAGAAACAGGGTCGGGTTGACCATGCCATTGCTCATCGCCCTGAGTCCGCAAGCGTGAAATCACGCTTCCCCCCAGCATCCACCCAAAACTGGGCGTTTCAAGCAGACACCACGGGTTTCATCGATATGCCCTTCAGAGGATTTTTAGCCCCTCCTTGAAAGACGCAGTACTGACTAGGATACTGCGCCGCCGCTTAGCATGCTTATTATAGCACGTTCCTAATAAATATACAACGATTTTTGTATATCCAAAGTGTGAATTTTTAGAACACCGGTTTGCTTTCTCAGCCGGTCCGCCCCGCCAGAGAGTCCGCCAGATCGTCCAAAAATTCATGCTCCGAAAGCCGCGCCAGCGCGGCCTTTGCCGCTGCGGTGCACATCCGAACGGCGTTCTCGCAGCCCGCAAGGCCCAAAAGGTCCACGTAGGTGGTCTTCCCGTCCGCCTTGTCGGAGCCAAGGGTTTTTCCAAGGCTGCCTTCGTCTCCCATCACGTCCAGCATGTCGTCCCGAATCTGAAACGCCACGCCCAGCTCCCGGGCATAGCTTCCAAGGGCCGCCCGCAGGTCCTCCCCCACGCCGGCAGTGGCGCAGCCCATCAGCGCCGCGCCCCGGAGCATGGCCCCGGTTTTCAGGCTGTGGACCTCCAAAAGCTCCTCACGGGTATGGGGGCTGTGCAGCGTGTCCAGCACCTGACCGGCCACCATGCCGTCCGCTCCGGCGGCCTGCGCCAGAAGCAGAGCGCAGTCGGCCCGGCGGGCCGCGTCAAGGCCGGGCGCCGTTAAAATCAGGCGAAACGCCTCCGGCTGGAGGGCGTCTCCCGCCAGCACCGCCAGCGTCTCGCCATAGACCTTGTGGTTGGTGGGCTTGCCCCGGCGCAGGTCGTCGTCGTCCATGCAGGGCAGGTCGTCATGGATGAGGGAATAGGTGTGCACCAGCTCCACCGCGCAGGCGGCAGGCAGGGCCAAGCGCCAGTCCAGCCCGCACAGGCGGGCCGCTTCCAGCGTCAGCACGGGCCGCAGCCGCTTTCCCCCGGCAAGAAGGCTGTACCGCATGGCGTCGTACAAATCGGCCCAGTGGGGCCTGTCCGAAAACAGGCCCGAAAGATATTCCTCCACCGCCTGACGGTACTCTCCATACCGGGCGTCAAACGCCGCCTTATCCATCCGCCTCGTCCTCCGTGTCAAAGGGCAGCTCCACCGGCGCGCCGTCCGCCCCCTTCATCAGCCGCACCACCTTTTGCTCCGCCTCGTCCAAAAGCTTGGAGCAGGAGGTAATCAGCGCCGTCCCCTCGTCGAACAGCGCAAGGGAGTCCGCCAGCGACCCGTCTCCCTTTTCCATTCGTGCCACAATCTCCTCCAGACGGGCAATCTGCCGCTCAAAGGTCTGGGGCTCTTCTTTTTTCTTTCCAGCCATCACGGTCTTCCTTTCTCAACGGTACATTCAAGGGACCCCTCCCCCAGCGCCACCTCGATGCGGCTGCCCGGGGCTGCGTCCCGATAGCTTTTGAGGATACCCTGCCCGTTCCGGGCCACGGCATAGCCCCGGCCCAAAACCTTTAAGGGGCTCATGGCGTCCAGCGACGCGGCCAGCGCGGAAAATCTCTGCCGCTTCGCGCCCACGCTTTTCTCCGACAGGTCCCCCAGACGCTGCTGCAAGTGGGTCAGCAGCATCTGCCTGTCCTGCACAAAGGCAAGCTGGTCCTTCATCACCCGCTTTTCGGCAAGCGCCTGAAGACGGCGGCGGTACAATTCAAGCTTCATCTCCTCCGCCTGCGCCATGCGCTCCCCCGCGCCCCGGAGCCACCGCAGCAGCTCCATCTGATCCGGCACGGCGATCTCCGCCGCGTTGGAGGGAGTGCTTGCCCGGGCGTCCGCCACAAAGTCGGAGATGGTCACGTCCGGCTCATGTCCTACCGCCGAAATCACAGGAATGGCTGAGGCGTAAATCGTACGGGCCACGTCCTCGTCATTAAAGGCCCACAGATCCTCCATCGAGCCGCCTCCCCTTCCGGTAATAATCAAATCGGCAACCCGATGGCGGTTGGCCCAAGCGATGGCGGAACAAA
>JAEWML010000171.1 GCA_023393155.1 Bacillota bacterium | reverse complement strand
TGAGCATGGAGTGAACCTCGGTCAGCGCGCCTTCTGCGGTCTGCACCAGGTTGATGCCGCTCTTGGCGTTGGACTGGGCCTGCTCCAGGCCGGAGATCTGCGCCCGCATCTTCTCGGAAATGGCAAGGCCCGCGGCGTCGTCGCCCGCGCGGTTGATCCGATAGCCGGAAGACAGCTTCTCAAGGTTTTTGCTCAGGGCGCCGGTGTTGCTGGAGTAGTTGCGATAAGAGTTCATCGCCATAATGTTGTGTTGGATACGCATAATCGTTACCTCCATGTATTTTGGGGGCGGGAATCCTTTCCCGGCCCTTTTTATAGGCGGCGCCTCCGGCTTCAGAGGCCTCATGAAGCCCTTGGCGGCCGCACAGGGGATTTTACCCTTGTATCCCATATATCGTCCGCTTTTTTCAAAACATAAGGGGCTTTTCAGAAAATTTTCTGTTTTCACCCAGTTTTGCAGCCCGCACCGCCTGATAACCCGCAGCATACGATGTCAGGACGGGAGCGCAAAAGGCGCGCCCGGCGCGTAAAGGAGGATTCTGCCATGACGATCGCTCTCGAGCACGTGGCGCTGACCTATCAAGCAATTGACGGAGAAATTGAGGCGCTGCGGGATGTGTCGTTTGAGCTGGAGGAGGGAGAGTTTTTGGGCCTGGTCGGCCCCTCCGGGTGCGGCAAGTCCACGCTGCTGAGCCTGATCGGCGGTTTGGAGCCGCCCACCTCCGGAAGAATTTTAATAGACGGGAAATCCGTCACCGCCCCCTCGGAGCAGGTGGGGCTGATGCCCCAGCGGGACCAGCTTTTCGAGTGGCGCACCGTGTGGGGCAACGTGACGCTGGGACTGGAGCTTCGGGGCGAACGCGACCCGGAGCATTATGAACGCGTCCGAGGACTTTTGGAGCAGTACGGACTGGGGGCGTTTATCAACAAGCGGCCCTCTCAGCTCTCCGGGGGAATGCGCCAGCGCTGCGCACTGATCCGAACCATGGCCGCAGGACCAAAAATTCTTCTGCTGGACGAACCCTTTTCCGCTCTGGATTATCAGACGCGGCTGTCCGTCTCCGCAGATATCCATGACATCATCCGACAGGAGGGGAAAACCGCCCTGCTGGTGACTCACGACATTTCCGAGGCCATCAGTCTTTCGGACCGGGTGGTGGTTTTGAGCCGCCGTCCCGCCGTGGTGAAGTCTGTTCACGATCTGGGGGCGCTGCGGAATTTAAAGCCCATGGAACGGCGGGACGCACCGGAGTTTCGCGGGTTTTTCAACGCCATATGGAAGGAGTTGGATTTTAATGCCTGATTCCACTCCCTCTCCCCGGCGGCTGGCATGGCTCCGCCGTCAAAAGCGGCAGCGGTCCGCCGTTCGGGCGGTGCAGATTTTTTTGCTGCTGTTTTTCCTGATTCTATGGGAAGTCTCCGCCCGGCTGGGGTGGATTGACGCGTTTATTTTCAGCTCTCCGACCCGGGTGGCGAAAACAGTGTCCGTGCTGTATCAAAGCGGGGACCTGTGGGTCCACCTGTGGACCTCCTGCGCGGAGACGGCGGCGGGCTTTATTTTAGGAACGCTCACCGGCACGCTGGTCGCGGTTCTCCTGTGGTGGAGCAACTTTCTCTCCCGGGTGCTGGAGCCGTATCTGGTGGTGCTCAACGCCCTGCCCAAAACCGCGCTGGGGCCGATTTTCATTGTCTGGATTGGCGCGGGAACCTCCAGCATCATCGCCATGACCCTTGCCATATCCCTGATTGTCACCATTCTCAACATGCTGGCGGGGTTCCTCTCCACCGACGGGGAAAAGCTCCGGCTCTTGAAGTCCATGGGAGCGGGCCGGGGGCAGATTTTACGAAAGCTGGTGCTGCCCTCCAATCTTCCGACGCTGTTCAACACCCTGCGGGTCAATGTGGGCCTTTCGTGGGTGGGCGTCGTGATGGGCGAATTTCTGGTTTCCAAGGCCGGGCTTGGGTACTTGATTGTGTACGGCTCCCAAGTGTTTAACATGGATTTGGTAATGGCCTCCGTGCTGGTTCTGGCGGCGGCGGCGGTGGTGATGTACCGAATTGTGCTGTGGCTGGAAAAATTTTTAAAGAAACGTTTAGGAGTGATCGCATGAAAAAACTGCTTGTCCTGCTCTGCGCCGTGGCTGTCACGGCATCCCTGTGCGCCTGCGGAAAAACCGAAACGCAGGAAACCGTTACCGTCCAGCTGAACGAAGTGACCCATTCCGTGTTCTACGCGCCCCAGTATGCCGCCCTGAAGCTGGGCTTTTTCGCCGATGAGGGGCTGGATGTGGAGCTGACCAACGGCGGCGGGGCCGACAAGGTGATGACCGCCGTTTTGGCCGGACAGAGCGACATCGGCCTTGCGGGGCCGGAGGCCTGCGTCTACGTGTACAATCAGGGAAAAACTGATTATCCCAAAGTCTTTGCCCAGTTGACGAAGCGGGATGGCTCCTTCCTGGTTGGGCGGGAGGATGTTCCCTTTAACTGGGCCGATTTAAAGGGGAAAACCATTATTGGCGGGCGCGCCGGCGGAGTGCCGGAAATGACGCTTGAATATGTCATGCGGCAAAACGGCGTAATTCCCCATGTGGACGCGGTGGTGGACACCTCCGTGCAGTTCAACATGATGGCCGGTGCTTTCACCGGCGGCAACGGGGATTATGTCACCCTGTTTGAGCCTACCGCCACCGAGGTGGAGGCCGCCGGGAAGGGAGTTATTCTCACTTCCATCGGTCAGGAAAGCGGCGAGATTCCCTACACTGCGTACTTCGCCTCTCAGGGTTACATGGAGAAAAATCCCGACGTAATTCAGCGGTTTACCAACGCTGTGGCCAAGGGGCAGACATGGGTGCAGGAGCACTCCGCCGCCGAGATTGCCGAGGCCATTGCCGATCAGTTCCCCGACACGAGCGTGGAGGTGCTGACAAAAGTGGCCCAGCGCTACAAGGACATCGACGCATGGAACGCCACCCCCGTCATGGAGAAATCCGCGCTGGAGCGGCTGGAGTTGGTGATGGAAACCGCCGGCG
>JAEWML010000118.1 GCA_023393155.1 Bacillota bacterium | reverse complement strand
GATGCCACGCAAAGCAGTACAACGAAAATTTCACAAACTCGGTCTATCCCATCGTGGGGCATCTGGCAAAGCCCGGCTATATCGTCTCCCCCGACGAAAAGCTGGGAAGCATCTATGAGACGCTGAAGCAGAATCTCTCCGTCACAGAGTTTTCAGTGGTACAGGATGATCTTACCATGGGGTTTATGACGCGCACGGACTTGAACGAGCTGCTTGGCGGCAGATACGGCTACGGCCTCCACTCCAAAAAGACGGTTCAGCAGGCGATGAAGCCGGATTTTTCCAGAGTAAACTACGCAATGACGGTCGACGCGGTTTCGCGTCTCGCCATGCAAAGGCCGTTGGAGCAGTTGTACAATCCCATTGTGGTGGAAAAGGACGGGAAGTATCTGGGGATTGTGACCATTAAAAACCTGCTGGATGCCTGCACCAAGGTGGAGGTGGACATTGCCCGGCATTCCAATCCCCTGACGGGCCTGCCGGGTAATCTGGCCATTGAAAAGGAAATTCTGAGCCGCATTTTTACGGACGCACCCTACTGTGTTACTTACTACGATATTGACAATTTCAAGGCATACAACGACGCCTACGGCTTTGAAAACGGGGATAAGATGCTCACGCTTCTGGCGGAAATTCTGAAAACCTGCGCCGTGCGGAAGGAATTTATCGGACACATCGGGAGCGACGATTTCATCGTCGTCTGCGATTACCACGAGGGCGAGCGGTATTGCGGGGCGGTGGTGGAACGCTTCTCCCGGGAGGTGAAATCGCTGTACCGCGAGCAGGATATCAGAAACGGCTACATCATATCCAAGAACAGAAACGGCGTGACGGAAAGCTTCCCCATTGCCGGGCTTTCCGTCGCGGGGATTTCAAACCGGGTCAGAAAATATGAAAATATCGGGGATTTTTCACAGGACATCGCCCAGCTAAAAAAGAAGTGCAAAAAACAGCCGGGAAATTACATTGAAATCCTGTAAGGAACCCGCGGCCCGCGCGCAAAAGGCGCGGCGTGAAGCCCTCGCCCAACTTTTTGAGGATTTTTGTGCGGCCGGCCCCCTGCGGCTCACCGCATGGGTGCTCTTGCCATCATGGACACGTATTGGTGAATCGTCTGGGTACGCCGCGGGTCGTGGAGCCGCAGATATTGCTTTTTCGCCTGGCGCTGGGCGCTTTGCCGCTCCTGAAAGCTGCGCCAGCGGGCACAGCCCTTGTGGCAGCCCTCCTGATACTCGCGACATCCGGTTTGACATGGCAGCATTTTTCATCGCTCCTATTCTTGATTGATAATGAAAAAATGCCTGAACGGGCCTGTCCGCAAATTGCGCGGCAGTCCATTCAGGCACGGGAAAAAAGCGGGGACGCGCCCGCCCGGAAAATCAAGGTATACGACATTACGGCAGGCTCCTTTCCCACGGATAATACCAGTTTAACTCCGTTTTAAAAAGCGTGTCACCTCATTTGTGTAAGATTTAGATGAAGTTTTGACGCGCGGCGCGTTCAACTCCCGCAAACGCGCACGCTCAAAGGGCGAGGGTCTGCGCCGCGGCGGGAATATCGCCCACGCCGTCCAGAATCAGCCGGGGCCGGTAGGGGAAGTTCAGGCACTCCTCCCGGGTGGTGACGCCAGAGAGAACCAGCACGGTGTCAAGTCCCGATTCGATGCCCGCCACAATGTCGGTGTCCATCCGGTCCCCGATCATGACGGCGTCTTCGGAGTGCACTCCCAGAAGCTTCAGCCCAGTGCGCATCATCAGCGGGTTGGGCTTGCCCACATAGTACGCCTGCTTTCCCGTGGCCAGCTCGATGGGAGCCAGCAGCGCCCGGCAGGCCGGGGCAATCCCGGACTCCGTGGGGCCGGTCAGGTTGTAATTGGTGGCGATCAGCTTTGCGCCTGCGTTCACCAGCCGGACGGCTTTTGTAATCATGGCAAGGCCATATCCCGCCGGTTCCCCCACCACGACGTAATCCGGGTCCACGTCGTTAATTGATAGATATTGGTATTCTTTTTGCTTTAATTTGTCATCCCTGTTTTTCCCAGCAAATTACTATGATTCCATTTTATTTGTAACAGGAGCGCAAGCAAGACGCGCATGCACCAACCCCCTATCATCAAGCCTGAAAGGAATTGCCATATGAAATATCTGAAAACCAAGCTGTTACTTTACATCTCTTTGCTGTTGGCTTTCACCATACTCTCTCTGACCACAATTTCTTCCATCCTTTACTACAAAAGCTCTATGGCGCAGGAGGAGGGCACCTCTTCCGCGCTGGTATCCGCATATAGTCAGAGCTTTAATATTGTGATGGAATCCTACCGCAATGCCATTCAGGCGGTGGCCGCGCGCGGCGAACTGACAGACCCCGAGGTTTCAGCGCAGGCGCTTCAGTAATACCTGACGCAGGAGGCCAAGCAGAACGGGTTTAATTATCTGGCTATCGCCGACGCGCAGGAAAGCAACACCCACGGGGTCGCCTTGGCGGAGCAGGCATTTTTTCAGCAGGCAAAATCCGGTCAGGCCTATATTTCCAGCCCCGCTCTCAACGACGCGCAGGAGCTGGTGCTTTATGTAGCGGCAGCCATTCCCGGCAGCAACGAGCTTTTGTACGGGGAATTTTCCTATACGGCTTTCAGCGACGTGCTGAACCAGATCAAAATTGGTGAAAACGGATATGCGTTTGGCAGCAATGCCGACGGCTACACCGTGCTGCATCCCGACGCGAACAGCATTGCAAATCCGGTGAACTATTTTGAACTGGCGGAGAAGGACCCCAGCTACGCGCCCACCGCCGCCATGTTTAAGCGTATGATTTCCGGCGAGACGGGCATCGGATACAGCTATTACAACGGCGTGCGCCGCATGGTTGGCTTCACCCCTCTTGACGGGCCGGAGGGCTGGTCCATTGCCGTGACAAGGCCCTTAACGCAGGTGGAGCAAAACGCGAAAATCACCTTGGCCTTTTGTGTGGGAACGGGCCTCCTGCTGCTTCTCATCTCCATCGTCTTTACCGGCATTTTCTCGCGAATGATTACCCGCCCCATTGTTCTTGCCACCCGGCGGCTGGAGCTGCTGGAGCAGGGCGATCTTCAAACCGAGGTGGAATCGGTAAAGGGCAAGGACGAGGGCGCCCGCCTGATGGCTGCCATACAAAATACCATTTACGGCCTTCAGACATACATTGGAGATATTTCCAGCATTCTCCACAGCGTTGCGGCAAAGGACCTGACGGTGACCAGCAGCGTGGAGTATTCCGGAGACTTTGTATCCATTCAAACCGCGCTTGAGAAAATCGTACAGTCTTTAAACGCCACCTTGGAGCAGATTTCCCAATCCACGGCGCAGGTTCGCTCCGGCGCGGAGCAGGTGGCCCTGGGCGGGCAAAATGTTGCGGAAAATTCCTCCGAGCAGGCATCGGCGGCGGAGCGGGTTGAAAATTCGCTGGAGTTTGTGTCCAAACGAATTCAGGAGACGGCCCACCATTCCGAATCCATGCAGAGTATGACCCAGACCGCCTTGCAGGAAACCCAGACAGGCCGCGAAAAGATGCAAAAGATGCTGGACGACATGCAGAGCATCGACGATTTCACCATGAAGATACAATCCATCATTCATTACATTGACGACATTGCCGCCCAGACAAATATTCTGGCGCTGAACGCCGCCGTGGAGGCCGCCCGCGCGGGCAAGTCCGGAAAGGGCTTTTCCGTGGTTGCGGACGAGGTGCGTCAGTTGGCGTCCAAGAGTGCGGAAGCCGCGAAAAACTCAGCCGAGTTGATTGACAGCACGCTTGCTTCCGTGGAAACCGGCAAGCAGACCGCCGAGGGCGCGGCGCTGGCGTTCCAGAGAATTGTGGAGCAGACCAGCAGCGTCGGCGCGCTGGTGGATGAAGTCACCAAGTCTCTGGGCAGTCAGTCCCAAAGCGTGTCCGAGCTGAGCGAGGGAGTTCGGCTGATTTCAAATGCGACACAGGCCAACTCCGCAACGGCGGAGCAAAGCGCCTCCACCAGCGAAGAGCTGTTGGGGCAGATGCAGATGCTGGATGACATGGTGTCGGAATTTAAAACCGTCTGATTGCGCGACGACTGTACTGCATTATTAAAAGGAAAGCCGGACTGGCAGTCCGGCTTTCTTTTCGTCTCTCCCAAGCCGCTCCAAGACAGCAAAAAGCGGTCCGGCCTTAAAAGGCCAGACCGCTTTAATAGATTATGAGGGCCCGCAGGCGTTCGGAGAAGGCTTCGGAAAATCAGTTTCTCTTGCCGTGCCTGGCAATCTTGTAGACGCCGATGGTCAGCATAGGAACCACGAAGAAGATGAAGAAGCCCCAGGTAATGGTTCCATAGCCCTGCGCAATCAGGCCCACCAGCCCGAAGGTGGAGACAAGAATACCCAGCGCCACGCTGCCGATGGCCACGGCAGGCCGCATCCATGCGGGAACGCGCTTTCCGGAGGCGGTGATGGAATTTTCAATCCGATCGTCCACGGCCTTGATAAAGCCGGTTCCGGTTTCAATGAGTGTGCCAAACAGCACAATCTCAAACAGCCAGAACAGCCATTTCATATCCAGCGCCTGGAACACGGCGGTGATAGGCACCTCCGCCGCCATGCAGGCCTCCATTATTGTACCCATGGTCAAAAGCAGCATCCCGGCGGGGATAACGCCGATCACACCGGCCAGCAGGCCGGAGACAACCGCCTCTTTGCGGTTGTCGCACTCGCGGACGGTGTAGAGCAGGGCGGGGACAATGCCCAGATTGTAAAACGCGTATTTCGCGCCGCCCATCAGCCAGTCGGAACCGGCCACGCCCCGGGCGGCAAATGCCTCGGGCAGATTGCCGCCAAACTTTGTAAACACGATAATCATGAAAAGGATATACACCGCGTACAGCACATAGGACCATAAGGTCAGCACACTTTCAATGGCGGCGGTGCCCTTGATGACCAGCACGATAATGCCGAGGGACAGAATCGCAACGCCAATCCACTTAGAACCACCCGTCAGGCTGGTGACCATGCTGCCTGCTGTGGCCGTGACCACGCCCAGCACAATCAAAAGCAGGACGATATAGCAGATTTCATACAGGAAGTTGGCTTTGCCCAGCAGCTTTGTCATCATGCTCTTGTAGTCATAGGTCCGGAACGTGCGGGAAAATTCAAAGGTCACCGCGCACAGAACGGACCAAATCACCAGCGTAACGGCCATTCCCAAAAGGCCGCCGGCAAGTCCCCTTGACAGAAAGTATTCCCGGATTTCCGCGCCGGTTCCGTATCCGCCGCCGATGACCACGGACTGGAACACAAAGCCTGGAATCAGGATGCGAAGCAGCCTGCTGTGTCTCTTGTTTGCCATAAAATTTTCTCCTTCTACACGCATTTTTACACACATTTTCTTTTTTCCAGCTTTTTTTAAGCCGAAAAAAAGTAGTGGTTTAACAATATCGACTTAAGCAACTTTTGTCAATATAATTTGTCACAATAAAGCGCTAAAAAATTCTAAATTTTTTAAAGTTTTTAATCAATCTGCACAAAATATTTAAAATGGCTATATTTTTACAAACCATTGGAAAAAGCTTGCACAAAAGTTGTGAAAAATGGTGTTGACAGGAAAACAGGGACCCGATATGATAAAGAGCAATTACCTTTGCGGCGGACGAGTTTCGTCCGAAAAAAACAAAAAATACGCGGAGCAGGCGTGCGACTGCCGCCGCACGAATGATTGGAGAGGATTTTTATGTCGAAACAGTTGGAAAGCATCATGCAGCGTCAGGAAGAATACGTACCCAAATCGGCGCGGATTCCCTATATTCCCATTTCCTTTGTCCGGGGAAAGGGCGCGAAGCTGTACGACTGCGACGGAAACGAATACATCGATTTTCTCTCCAGCGCCTCCTCCGCCAATATCGGCCACGGGAACGAGGAAATTGCCCAGGCGGTCTGCGGGCAGATGACGGAGCTGTCCCAATATACCTCCGCCTATTTTCCCTCCGGGCCGATGATTGACTTGGCGGAAAAGGTTTCCCACATGACCGGCCGGCCGGATATGGCGGTTTCCTTCAGCTGTACCGGCTCGGCCTCCATCGACGGGGCCATCAAATACGCCCGGGGCTACACCGGGCGGCCCAAGATCGTCTCTTTCAGCGAGTCCTACCACGGCAGCACCTATGGCGCCATTTCCGTCTCCAAGCTCAGCAACAACATGCGCCGTAAAATCGGGCCGCTGCTGCCGGAGTGCGAGACGTTTAACTATCCCACCTGCCTGCGCTGCCAGTATCACCAAAAGCCCGAGTCCTGTAAGCTGGACTGTCTGGAGCAGATTCGCTATGCTTTCCGCCACTATCTCCCCGCCGACGAGGTGGCCGCCTTTCTGGTGGAGCCCATCGCGGGAGACGCGGGCCTGATTGTTCCCCCCGCAAGGTTTTTTCAGGACTTGGCGGCCCTGTGCCGGGAAAACGGCATCCTGCTGATTTCCGATGAAATTAATCAGGGCGTGGGCCGCACGGGGCGGATGTTCTCCATGGACAATTTCGGCGTGGAGTGTGATTTGTACGTGCTGGGCAAATCCTTTGGCGGCGGGCTTCCGCTGGGGGCGGTGGTGGGCCGCAGGGAGGTGATGGAGGCGCTGGATTCCCCGGCGCACCTGTTCACCATGTCCGGCAACGCCGCCTGCTGCACCGCCTCTTTAAAAATGCTGGAAATCATGGAGCGGGAAAACATTTTTGAGGAATCCTATCAAAAGGGCCTTTACCTGCGGGAGCGGTTTTTGAAGATGCAGGAGGAATTCCCCGTCATCGGCGAGGTGCGGGGCATTGGCCTGAACATGGGCGTGGATCTGGTGACGGATCGGGAAACCATGGAGAAAAACTATCCCGCCGCCGCCAAGATTTCCTATTACTGCATGAAGCACGGCCTGCTGCTGACCTTTGTGGGGCAAAGCTCCCTGCGGGTGCAGCCTCCTCTGGTCATCACCCGGGAAGAGCTGGACCAGGCTGCGGAAATCATTCATGCCGCGCTGGCGGCCTATACCGCCGGAGAACTGAGCGACTCCATTCTGGAGGAGATGCAGGGCTGGTAACACCGCCGCGCATGGAAAGGGGAGGGGATCAATGGCACAGATCAATCCGTGGATTCTGGGGTATGAGGCCAAAAGCTATGCAAACGGCGATTACTCCAATTGCAGAGTAGACTGCTCTCTGGGCGTGAATCTGGAAACGCCGCCCACGGCGGTGACGCGGGCGCTGGAAGCCCTGTCGCTGGAGGAGCTTCAGCACTATCCTCACGACCCGGAATTTCTGGATGCGCTGGCGGAGCGGTTTGCCCCGCGGGTCCGGCTGGGCCGGGAGAATTTTGCGCTGGGCTGCGGCTCGGTGGACATTCTCTACACGGTCAACAAGCTGTTCCTCGCGCCGGGCAAAACGGTGGTAGGCTATGCGCCTCAGTTTTCCGCCTATGTGGACGACGTGCACATGCAGGGGGCGGAATACGCGCCCTTTATGCTGCGCCAGCCCGACAATTACCGGCTGGACGCGGAGGCCTTCGCCGCGTTTATCGATGCGTTTCCCCGGGCCGTTCATGTGGTGTACGTGGACAACCCCAACAACCCCACGGGACAGGTGCTGCGGCCGGAGGAGGTTGAAACGCTGATTCAGGCGGCGGCCCGGCGGGGCGCAGCCATCTTGGTGGACGAGGCTTACGGAGAGTTTATGCCGGAGGAGTGCTCCGCTATGCGCTTTGTGGGACAATACGACCATTTATACGTGCTTAAGAGCATGTCCAAGGGCTTTGGCCTTGCGGGGATGCGGCTGGGCTACATCGCCGGACCGGCGGAGGGCATGGCCCAATACCGCAAGCTGGTGCCGCCCTATAACGGCAACGGCCTTGCCCGACGGCTGGGCGTGGCGATGCTGCGCTCGAAAGAGAGCAGCATCGAGGGCTTAATCAGCCGCGCGGCCGCCAAGAACCGGCAGCTTTACGCGCTTCTTGCGGGCGGGCCTATCCGCGTGGCGCATACGGAGCCGTCGGTCCCCATTTCCCTGCTGTATACGGACGACCCCGGCGTGGATTTATGCGAGGTGTTTCGCAAAGCGGGCGTGGCCACCGTCAGCGGCGCGTCCTTCGAGGGGCTGGGTGTCAACTCGGTCCGGCTGATGCTGCCCCGGGAGGAGGAAATGCCCCTGCTGCTGGAGCTGGCGGATGTCGCCCAGAAAAGCCTGTCGGCACAGAAATAAAGGTCTTCGGCCGGAACTTATCAGGCACACCTTGCGGCGAGAGTTTCAGAAAAAGGCGGTGGGCCCGATTTAGCCCGCCTGTCCAAGAACGAGAATTTTTTTCAGAACACAAAGGAGGCCCGCCGTCCGATTGGACGGCGGGCCTTGCGTATTTCAGGCAGTGCGGCGCAATTCACGGCGATTGCCTTATGGCTTTACACGCAGTCCTGCAAAAAAAGCCTGTCATACTGCTTCCCGGCCTGATCGGCCGCTTCCTCCCGGAGGTGGGAAATCTCCTGATGATGGGCCAGCAGCAGGGACACCAAATCCGGGGAAATTGCGCCGTGGCGCGCCATATCCCGGAGCAGGGCCTCCGTTTTGGAGACGGACATTCCCTTCCGATAGGGCCGGTCCTCGGTCACGGCGGTAAAAATATCCGCCACCGCCATAATGCGGGACCCCAGCGGCAGGCTGTCGGCCTTCAGATGGAAAGGATACCCGTTTCCGCTGAGCCGTTCGTGATGGTAGGACGCCCATTGGTTAATCGTCTCAAAACCCCGGATGGGCCGAAGCAGGCGGTAAGTATAAAAGGTGTGGCCCCGGATAATGTCAAACTCGTCGGGGTCCAGCTTGGACCGCTTTTCCAGAATTTCAGAGGGAATCGCCAGCTTTCCCAGATCGTGGAGATTCCCGGCAATCCGCATCATTTTGCACTCGTTTTCGGAAAAGCCTGACAGCTCCGCCAGCTTTTCCGCCGTGGCTGCCACGCTGGCGGAATGCCGCGTGGTAAAGGGGCTGCGAAAGTCAATGATATGGGCGAACACGTCGGTCAGCTTCACCACCTCGTCCAGCGTCAGCTTCACCGCGTCCAAAGACAGCTCATCCATAAAATCGTGAATCCGGGGCTCGTCCGCCAGCTCCAACCACAGCGCCTCCTGCATGCTGATTGCCAAAAACGCGTCAACCGTCTCCGGTACAAATACCTCGCCCCGCTGGGCGGCAACGGCCTCGCGGATGGCGCCTATCTGGCTGATCACGCCCATATCCGGACGAATCTGCACCACCGCCCGGTCCGCCAGATGCAGCATGTGGGAGAGCAGAGGAACCTTTGCGCCGTGGTGCATCCCGCCCGCGCCGTTTCTCCATGGGACATGGTGAAAGCGGACAATTTCCGCCTCGCGGCGCAGAAGGGGAAAATCCTCCAAAAATCTGGCCCCAATCCGGGCATGTCCCTCCGGCTCGGTGGCCTCCCCGGTAATGAGCTGCAATCGCTCGCTCAGGGTCAGGGCGCCGATGTCGTGCAGCAGGGCCGCCTGCACCAGCGTCCGCCTCTCCTCCACCGGCAGGCCCATCTGCTCGCCCAGCTTTAAGGACATAAAGGCCACGCGCTGGTGGTGGTTTGCAACCCTTACGTCCAGCAGGTCCACCGCCGCGGTCATACAGGCAATCAAGTCGTAAAGCGTTGCAAAATAGCGGTTGTAATAGGTCATAGTTTTCGTCTCTGTTTCTCTGTAAATTTTATTCAGAACCACTGCGGTGGAGGCAAACGCCCCGGATGTTCCGGCGTATCCGCCGGACAGCCTCAATACCGCCCGGCCATATGGTCCAGCAGGAATACCGGCACCGACCACAGCAGGGAAAATGCCAGAAGACGCAAAGGCTCCATCAGCGCGTAGCTGCCAAGCCCCGTCAAATAAAAGCTCAGAAGGGACCCAGCCACGGAGGCCAGCAGCGTCAGCGCCGTGCCGGAGCGCACAGCGCGGCACAGGCGGCGGCTGCCAGTCACGGTTTCCGCGTAGGGCAACAGCCCCTCCCGCAGCAGCAGCGCCCGAGGGCGGCCCTGAGCGCTCTCCTGTTCGGAAAAAGCCACCCGGTCGGAAAGCGCGGGATATTGAATCCTCACCTTCGCGGTAAATTTCCGCTTCAGCAAGCCGGGGTTCACATTGGGGTCCCGGGAGGCAAGAATCGGCTGAATTTTGTTTCTGCGCAGCAGCCGCAGCGCCCAGTCCACGTTGTCCGAAGGCTTGTACTTCACCGCGAACACCGCCGCCAGCTCCCGGTCGATGGACAGGAAAACGCCGGTCCGCAGGTTCAGCCCGCTGGGCAGGCGCACGTCCATTTTGCGCATGAAGGACGCGGTACCAAGCAAAACCGACTCTCCCCGGATGGCGGCGGAGAAGCCGCCCTCCTCGTAAAAGCTGAAATCGTCCAAAGGCTCCAGCGTTCCGCCCTCGGACACCAGCAAATTGTCAAACAGCCGCCGAAGCCCGCAGCCGGAGGAGCGTGCCAGAGACGCGGCATAGGACACGGCCCTTGGCATCTCCTCGCCGAAGAGTTTCACGCCGTTCAGGCTGACCGTTCCAGGGGGGAACAGGTCCTGATCCGTGACCACCATGGATTTCTTCCGGCTGATGCGCTCCGCCCCGGCGCAGCCCGCCACGGCGCAGCCGCCCTTTTGCAGACGCTTTGCAAGCCGCGCGGCGGGGAGCGCGTCCGTCATGGGCAGCATCAGGGCCGCCGAAGCCGCGAGAATCGCGGACCAGTTCAAAAGAAAATCCGCGTTCCGCCCCTGCCCCACAGAGCCAAGGGCCGCAAACACCACGGAGGCAACAAACACCACCGGCAGCAGCGCCGCCTGCCAAATCTCCGAGAGGGAGGGCTTGTCCGCGTCGGTCCAAAAGCCGGGAACGCGGCCGGGCTGCTTGCAGGCCCCCGTTTCCAAGTCCGTCACCAGATAGGGAGGCGTGAGATCCAGCGCGGCGGTGCGAAACGTGTCGCACCGGGCCTTTTCCCGCTGGGAAATGCCCCACTGGCCAAAGAAAAGCCCCACGCAGGCGGGGAGTGCATACAGCGGAGCCGCGCTCCGCTCCGGAAGCCAGAGTACCGCCGCGCAGTCAAGCAACGCCGCCACAGCGGAGAAGGAGAGCAGCAGCTCTCCCGTAAAAAACTTATGGGCCAGCCGGGAAACCCCACGGACGAACACGCCCCTGCACAAAATGCACAGTAAAAGCAGCGACCCGGCGGAAACGGCGGTTTGCAGCGTCCCGTCGCCCGTCCAGAGAGGAACGGCGTATCCGGCGGCTTCCGCCGCTTGGGGCGCCAGCAGCAAGAGACAAACCAGCGCAGCCACGGGCAACGGGCGGCGCAGCCGCCGCCAGCGCTTCAGGGCAAAGCGCATGGCCTCGTCCAAGGGCGGCTCAGGACCCACGGGAGGTTCCTCCGGCTCCGGGTCGGGCGGGGGGCCGGGCGGCTCGTAAAGCTGCTCCGTGTCCTCCAGCGGCATCTTTTTCCGGGAAAACAGGCCCCGGCGGGGGCGCTGCGCCGCCGTCAGAGACTCCTGTGCCTCCATCATGTCCCCCACCGTCTGCCCCACGGCCTGCTCGATGGAGACGGGCCGGGGCGGGGGTGGAAGG
>JAEWML010000078.1 GCA_023393155.1 Bacillota bacterium | reverse complement strand
ACCCTGTACATGATCGAATTTCATAGTGTTTCCTCCATACGTTGATTGTTTGAGCAACAAAAAATCGGCAGAGAAAACGCTCTCTACCGACAATCGCCCCCACACTGATTTACAAAGCGTGCGGAAGTACCCTGTGAGCAGATAGCGCACCCGCGGTTTCCCGCGGACAGTCCCGGAGATGTTCTCCCCGGACCCACCAAAGCGGCATACCTGCCGGTTCAGTTCGGCGAACTCGCTTCCGCTGCGATCGTTGCCTGTCGGCTCCCGCAGCGCCGTCTCATTCGCGCCTCTATCCTAATTAGGGCTATCATAGCACTTTTCCGGCCCGGATTCAAGAGCAAGTTTCTGACACAGAGAGGAAAAATCCACAAAATTCTGCGGCGGGCGAACAAAAAGTGAGGCGTTGCGCTAAAATTGGAAATAGATTATACTATCCTCGAAGAACATGTATTTGATCAAGCGCGTCTTTCAGGCGCGTAAAACACAGCGGGTTGCCGTTTCAAAAGTACCTGCGGGACGGGCAAACGCATAGGGAGGCACGGAATTTGAACGGCTGCCGTATTTTAATCGTGGAGGACGACCCGGTGATCTCCGGGGCCATGGAGGCGCATCTTGAAAGCTGGGGCCATCGGGTCATCCGGGTGGGGGATTTCCAGAATGTCATGGCGGAATTTACCGCCGCCGCGCCGCAGATGGTGCTGCTGGATGTGTCGCTTCCGTTTTTCAACGGATATCACTGGTGCACGGAGATTCGGCGGGTGTCCAAGGTCCCGATTCTCTTCATTTCCTCCGCCGGAGACGACATGAATCAGATTATGGCCATGAACATGGGCGGAGACGATTTCCTGGCAAAGCCGTTTGATTTAAGCGTCCTCACCGCCAAGGTGCAGGCGCTGCTGCGCCGGGCCTATGATTTCGGAGGGTCCGCCCAGCTTTTGTCCTGCGGCGGGGCGGTTTTGAACGTGTCCGACGGGACGCTGACCGCCGGGAAAGAAAAGCTGGAGCTGACCCGCAACGAGCTGAAAATTTTGCAGATGCTGTTGGAAAACCGGGGCCGGATTGTCAGCCGAGAGGGTTTGATGACCCGACTGTGGGAATCCGACGCGTTTGTAGATGAAAACACCCTGACGGTGAACGTGGCCCGCCTGCGCAAAAAACTGGAGGCGGCGGGCCTTGGAGCGCTGATCCGCACAAAAAAGGGCGCGGGCTATCTGGTGGAGGGCTGAGCATGCTGCTGCAATATCTGAGACGGCAGTATAAGCCGCTGCTTTTTTTGGCGGCGTCCGCGGCCATTTTTGCCGGGGTTTTGTCTCTGTATGCATACCCCGCCGAGGCGGTGGGGTACGCGGCGCTTTTGTGCATCGTGCTGGGCCTGCTGTTTTTCGCCGTGGGCTACGCCGGCTTTCTTCGCCGCCACAGGGAGCTTGAACGGCTGAAAAAGGCCGTTTATGAAACGGTGCTGCCCCTGCCCCGCCCCCGCAGCGCGCTGGAGGCGGACTATCAGGCGCTTTTAAACGCCGTGTGCGCCCATCGGGCGCGGCTTTTGACCCAGAGCGAAAACAGCCGCCAGGATTTGCTGGATTACTATACCCTTTGGGCCCACCAGATCAAAACGCCCATTGCCGCCGGGCGGCTTCTGCTTCAGTCCGGCGGAGAGACGGACCGGGAGGCCCTGTCGGCGGAGCTTCTGAAAATCGAGGAGTATGTGGAAATGGTTCTGGGGTATCTGCGTCTGGACAGCGACTCCACCGATTATGTTCTGCGCCGCTGCAAGCTGGACGAAATCATTCGGGCAAGTCTGCGCCGGTACGCGCGGCTGTTTATACTGAAAAAGCTGACGTTGGAATTTCACGAGACGCACCGGACGCTTTTGACGGATGAAAAATGGCTGGGCTTTGTGCTGGGCCAGATTTTGTCCAACGCAATCAAATATACGCCCGAAGGCGGCACCGTCCGCATCTATCCCGACGGCGAGACGCTGGCCATCGCGGATAACGGCATCGGCATCCGTCCGGAGGACCTGCCCCGGGTGTTTGAAAAGGGCTTCACCGGCTATAATGGCCGGGAAGACCGAAAGGCCACCGGCATAGGGCTTTATCTCAGCCGGCGGGTTTTGACGAATCTGGGCCACGGGATTACCATTGTGTCCCGGCCCGGAGCGGGGACCATCGTGCGCCTGCTGCTGCACGACGGGCGGCAGGTGGAGGAATAGTGCTTGACCCGCCGAAGCGGACTTGACTGCTTTTGGTATCGGCGCAAACCAATTTCAAATTGGCTTCAAAGCAGCAAGCTTACAAAACTGTAAGCTTGCGGGCGAAACTGTAAGGAAATTCAATGGCTCGGTCCCGGAAACTCTGCTAGGATGAGAGTATCAAAAGGAGGAATTCATATGTCGCTTCTGGAAGTATCTCATCTTCAAAAAATTTATACCACCCGCTTTGGCGGGAATCAGGTGGAGGCCTTAAAAAACGTCAGCTTTTCCGTGGAACCGGGGGAGTATGTGGCCATCATGGGGGAATCCGGCTCGGGAAAAACCACGCTTTTAAACATATTGGCGGCTTTGGACAAGCCCACCTCCGGAGAGGTTATGCTGGCAGGCCGGGCCGTCTCCGACATCCGGGAGCGGGACATGGCGGCTTTTCGCCGCACAAATCTGGGCTTTGTGTTTCAGGATTTTAATTTGCTGGACACGTTTTCCTTACAGGATAACATTTTTCTCCCGCTGGTGCTGGCAAGGCAGGAGTTCGGCGAGATGGAAAAGGCGTTGAAGCCGCTGGCGGAGCAGCTCGGAATCCGGGATATTTTAAGCAAATACCCCTACGAGGTTTCCGGCGGGCAAAAACAGCGCTGCGCCGTGGCCCGGGCGCTGATTACAAAGCCCCAAATCGTTCTGGCCGACGAACCCACCGGCGCTTTGGATTCCCGGGCCTCCGACCGGCTGCTGGATTTGTTTGGAGAAATCAACGGGGGCGGGCAGACCATTTTAATGGTGACGCACTCCGTCAAGGCCGCCAGCCATGCCCAGCGGGTTTTGTTTTTGCGGGACGGGGAGGTCTATCACCAGCTCTATCGCGGGGAAAACACCCGGGAGCAGCAGTTTGGCCGCATCTCCGACACGCTGACGGTGCTGGCGCAAGGCGGTGAGGCAAATGGATAAAGGACGGTTTTACCCCCGGATGGCGCTGGTCAATCTGGCGCGGAACGGAAAATTCTACATTCCCTATCTTCTCACCGTCATCGGGACGGCGGCGGCATATTACATTGCGGTGGCCCTTGCAAACGCGCCCGATTTGCCCAACAGCTCCCGATACATGTACCTCTCCATGTTTATGAGCATCGGCACCTTTGTCATTGCCGTTTTTGCGGTGATTTTTTTAACATATACCATCAGCTTTCTCATGAAGCGGCGCAAGCGGGAGCTGGGGCTTTACAACGTCTTGGGCATGGGCAAGCGGCACATCGCAATTGTCCTCGGCTTTGAAACGGCGTATACCGCCGCCGCGGGCATTGTGGGCGGCGTACTGCTGGGAATGCTGCTGCAAAAGCTGGCGGTTTTGCTGCTGTGCCGCCTGATGCGGATGGACATTGCATACGGCTTTTACGTATCCGGCGCTGGGATTGCCGGGACGGCGGGGCTGCTTGGAATCATATTGCTGTTTAATCTGCTGCTCAACCTTCGCCGCATCCACGTCCAGAATCCCACGGAGCTGCTGCGGGAAAGCAGCGCCGGGGAGCGGGAGCCGAAAACCCGCGTCATCACGGCTGTCATCGGCATCGTTGCGCTGGGGGCGGGGTATACCATCGCCATCACCACCCGGTCCGCCATGGCCGCGCTGGGCATGTATTTTGTGGCGGTGCTGCTGGTCATTATCGGGACGTACTGCCTGTTTACCGCCGTCAGTATCGCGGTGCTGAAGGCCCTGCGGGCCAACAAAAAGTATTATTATCAAACCAATCATTTCATAGGCGTTTCTGGAATGCTGTATCGCATGAAGCGCAATGCCGTAGGTCTTGCCAACATCTGCGTGCTTTCCACCATGGTGCTGGTGATGATTTCGGGCACGCTGTCGCTGTATCTGGGAAGCGAGGCGGCGCTTGCGGAGCAGTTTCCCGGAAACCTGCGGGCGGAGATTCAGTATGACCCGGTGAAAGAAAATCCGTTTGACTCGCAAGCACTTTATAAAACCGTGGCCCAACAGCTTGGGGCAGAAGGAATCTCCGCCGCGCCCGTTTCCAGTTACCGGTATCTCTCCTTCGGCGTACATGAAGACAACGGTGCGCTGGAGGTGAAAAGCGACATGTCGGCCATCAATAACATGGTCTGCGCCATGGCCCCCGCTGATTATGCCGCCGTCACCGGCAAAGAGGCTCCGGCACTTTCCAGCGGTGAAATGCTGTTGTATGCAAACGGGGCGGAGCAAAAAAGGAGCCTGACCTTCCGGTTTTCCGACGCCGACGACTTGGCTCTGACAGCGGCGAAGCCCGACGCGCGGTATCCCGCCCCGCCCGAATTCCAGCCCTCGGCGGTGGATGTGCTGTATATGGTGGTATCCGGCGAGACGCTGAACGCGCTGTATGCGGGCCAGCGGGCCTCTCTGGGTGCGCAGGACGCCGAGCCCATGCAGTGGCGGGGCTTTTGGAATGTGGACGAGGGGACCGTGCAACCCGACGAGCTGGAACAGACGCTGGATTTCACCGGCACGGGAGACTGGGACCGGCTGGACATTGAAACCCGCGAGAGCTTCGGGCAGGATTACTATTCGCTCAACGGCGGCTTTTTCTTCCTCGGGGTATTTTTGGGAACCATTTTCCTGATGGCCGCCGTCCTGATTATCTATTACAAGCAGATTTCCGAAGGCTATGAGGACCGGGAGCGGTATCTTGTGATGCAGAAGGTGGGGATGGAGCTGAAAACCGTCCGGCGGTCCATCAACTCCCAGCTTCTGGTGGTGTTTTTTGCCCCCTTGGCGGTGGCGGCTGTTCATGTGGCGTTTGATTTCAGTCTCATGACCCGGCTGCTGACCCTGTTTTCCCTGCACAATGGGCCGCTGGTGCTGGGGTGCACCGCAGGGACGCTGGCGGTGTTCGCGGTGATTTACGCGTTGGTCTACCGCGCCACGGCCAAGGCATACTATGAGCTGGTCAGCGCCTGACCCGCAGCTTTTTAAGTCACAGGGTTCTTTGTAAAGCTGCCCAATAGCCTGTTGATGGAACCACGCAAAAAGCCCCCGGCCGTCCGGCCGGGGGCTTGCTTGTTACTTCGCGTATTCCACTGCTTTTGTCTCGCGGATCAAATGGACCTTGATCTGTCCGGGGTATTCCATCTCTTCCTCGATCTTCTTGGCCAAATCCCGGGCCAGAATCACCATCTCGTCCTCAGAAATCTGGTCGGGCTTCACCATCACGCGCACCTCGCGCCCCGCCTGAATGGCAAAGGACTTTTCAACGCCCGGATGGCTGCCGGTGATTTCCTCCAACTGCTGGAGACGCTTAATGTAGTTCTCCAGATTCTCGCGCCGCGCGCCGGGCCGGGCCGCGGAAATCGCGTCCGCAGCCTGCACAAGGCAAGCCACCACCGTATGGGGCTCCACGTCGTTGTGGTGGGCCTCGATGGCATG
>JAEWML010000144.1 GCA_023393155.1 Bacillota bacterium | reverse complement strand
ATATTATACAGGAGACAAAAGAGGAAACGGCGCGGGGAAAGATTTGATTTCTCTGCCGGAAGGAGCAAGGATATGGAACATAAAATGGTAATGACCATCGGGCGGGAATTTGGCAGCGGAGGCCGGGAGATTGGGAAGCTGGCGGCCCAAAGGCTGGGGCTGCCCTATTACGACAAGGAGCTGATTGTGCTGGCGGCGGAAAAATCCGGCCTCAGCCCGGAGTATCTGGCGGGGCTTGACGAGCAGTCCGTCAGCAGCTTTCTTTATTCCTTTTCCGGGGCCAACTTCTCTATGGGAATGCGGTCGGGCAGCGTGAACCTGCTGCCTCCTGCGGATCAACTGTTTTTGTCCCAGTCCGAGGTAATCCGTGACATCGCCGCACAGGGCGGCGCGGTGATTGTGGGCCGCTGCGCGGACTATGTGCTTCAGGAAAAGGGCCCTCATGTGAACGTCTTCGTGCAGGCGCCCATGCGCAGCCGCATCCGGCGGGTGATGGAGCGGCATGAGCTGGACCAGAAGGCGGCGGAGGCGCTGATGCTGAAAACCGACAAAAACCGCGCCAATTACTACTTCCACTTCACCGGTGAGAAATGGGGCGACCGAAAGTGCTTTGATCTGGTGCTCTCCAGCGCCATCGGCATTGAGCCGTCTGTGAACATGATTACGGACTATTATCTTCAGGTGGAGGCAAGCCTTCAAAAATAAACGCTGCAAGGGTCCGGCAAAGAGAAATTGCCGGGAGCCGGAAGGCCGGGCCTTGGAAAGGCGAAGAAGTTATGGGACGCAGACAAAAAAAGCGCGGCGCGGCAGGGGGGAGGGCGATAAGGGTATCGCTCCCTGCCGTGCTGCTTTTTTTCTCCGCCCCCGCCGCCCGTGCTGCGGACGAGTCTTTTTTTCGGGCCGCCGCACGGTATCCCCATGCTCTGATGGGCATGGGGCTCGTTGTGCTGCTGGCGGGGGTATTTGCCTTGTTGCTGTGGGACAACTATCGGAGACGGTCCCTGATTCGGGAGGCGAGGGAGAGGGAACGGCAGCTTCAAAACATGATGAATCTGGTGCCCGGAGGCATCTGCTCCTTCCATGTGGATGAGGATGGCTGCTTTAAAACGCTTCATTTCAACACGGGATTTTATCAGATGCTGGGCTATTCGGAGCCGGAGGAGGGCGAAATTGTCAATCCGATGCTGAACGTCCACCCCGACGACAGGGCGGCCGTTCGGGAGCGGCTTACCCTCTGCCGTCGTGGCGGGGAAACCATCCGGGCCACCTTTCGCATGCTGCGGCAGGACGGGAGCTATTCCTGGATTGCGCTGAAAGCGTCCCCGGCCCCGCAGGAGGACGACGGGCGGACCTACTACGGCGTATTCAGCGACGTGGACGAGCTGAAACACCTTCAGGAGAATCTGGAGGAAAACGAGCGCATGCTTCAGGCGGCCATGGACCATGCCGACGTGGATTACTGGATATACGACCCCGCGCTCCGCACGCTGCGCACCAGCAAGCGGGCCTGCAAGCTGTTTGGCGTACCCAGAGTGCTGGAGAATTATCCCCAGTCCTGGTTTGAGCAGAATATTACGCTTGAGGAGGATATTCCGAGACTGCAAAAGGCAATCGCCGTCATTGATCAGGGCGCGCCCTTTGCCTCCTGCGAGGTGAGGGAGCGCACCGTGAGCGGGGACATTCGGTGGATTAAGATTAAAATGACCTCCCTGTACGACGCGGAGGGGAACCGGACGCGAGTGCTGTGCACCGGCGTGGTGTGCACCCAGCTTCACCGGGAGATCAAGCGGTACGAGCGGCAGAATCAGCGCTTGCGGGCGCTGGTGTCCAACGCGGTGGTTTCGGCCCGCCTGAATTTGACGAGAAACACCTGCAAGGTGGGTCCTGCCCTGTATCCGGATTTTTTGGAGGGGCTGGACGGAACCGCGGACACCCTGTTCGCGGCGATGAAAAAGCGCACCGCCGAGCCGGAGCAGTGCGAGGAATTCGGCCGGCGCTTCAACCGCGCGGCCCTGCTGGACGCCTATGCCCGTGGGACCACCACGCTGACCTTCGAGCGCAACTGCCGGATCGGCGGCGCGTGCCGCTGGCTGACGGTGCGGGTGGACATCACGGAAAACCCCGTGACCGACGACGTGGAGGCCAACATCTACTCCTTTGACATCGACGATCAGAAGTCTATGGAGCAGATTATGGATACCGTCATCCGCCGGGAATATCTGATGATTCTGCGCATCGACCTGAATGCCGACACCGCCCGGATTTTTGCGTCGCAGGACAGGGACCATTCCATTCGGGAGATTCCCAAGGCGGAGGCGGCGCTGCTTGGCGTCGTCCGGGACTCCTTTGCCGGGGACGATCTGGAGGAGACGCTGAGTCGCCTGCGTTTCAGCGAAATCCGGGCCCGGCTTAGCGGCAGCGTGGAGTATACCGTCTATGCCGACTGCCGCAGCAGCGCCGGAGAAATCCGGCGGCTGCGCTACTCCTTTGTCTGGCTGGACAGGGAGAGCAATATCATCTGCTGCACCATGGCGGACTCCACCGACGCCTTTGTCAGGGAGCGCCGCCGCAGCGAGGCGCTGCGCGCCGCGCTGGAGGAGGCCCGCCGGGCCAATCAGGCGAAAAGCGAATTTCTCTCCCGCATGAGCCACGAAATCCGCACCCCCATGAACGCCATTCTGGGACTGACCCAACTGGCGCGGGGAAATGCGCTGGATTCTGAGGCGATGGGAATGCTGGATAAAATTCAGGTGTCCGGCGAGTACCTGCTGGGGCTGATTAACGACGTGCTGGACATGAGCCGGATTGAGTCGGGGCATATCGAGCTGCACCCCGAAAATGTGAGCACGGGGGCGCTGCTGGGAGATATCCGGGCGCTGATTCTGCCCCGTATGGAGGAAAAGGGCATTCGCTTTCATTTGGATGCAAGCGGCATCACGCCGTATGTGGTGGTGGACCGGCTGCGCATCCAGCAGGTGTACATCAATATTCTGAGCAACGCTGTGAAGTTTTCAAAGCCTGGCTCGGAAATTTTCTGCACGGTGCGCCACGTTTCCTGCGGAGAGGATAAGGTTTCCAGCACCATTGTCTTCCGGGATCAGGGCTGCGGCATGAGTCCTGAGTTTCTCGGCCGGGTGTTCGAACCTTTTGAGCAGGAGAGCAACGGGTATCAGAATCCCCAGCTTGGCACGGGGCTGGGCCTTGCCATCGTGAAAAATCTGGTGGAGGAGATGGGCGGCACCGTCTCCGCCAAAAGCGAGCTGGGCTGGGGCAGCGAATTTACCGTGCGGATCACCATGCCCAAGGGACATCCGCCGGAGGAATCGGAGGAAGCGTCCGCCCAGCACGGTCCTCGGACACCCCTTGCGGGAAAGCGGGTTTTGCTGGTGGAGGACCACCCCGTCAACACGGAGATTGCAAAGCGGATGCTTTCTATGGGAGGAATACTGGTGGACCACGCGGAAAACGGACAGTTGGCGCTGGAGCGCTATATTGCCGGGGAAGTGGGCTATTACGATGCGGTCTTGATGGACATTCGTATGCCGGTGATGAATGGAATCGAGGCGGCAAAGGCCATCCGCGCCTCGGGACGGGGCGACGCGCAAAGCATTCCCATCATCGCCATGACCGCCAACGCCTTTGAGCATGACCGGCGGGAAACCCGGGCCGCCGGAATGAACGCCCATCTTTCAAAGCCCGTGCGGCGGGAGGAACTGCTGCAAGTGCTGGGGGAATTTATGAGGTAAGACGACGGGAGTGCGGGCGCTCCCGCCCAGCAAGGGCGCAAGGACAAGCTGAAAGGGCACGGGGAAGCAACTTCCCCGTGCCCTTTTTTTCGCGCCGCCGGTCGGCGGCTGCGCTTGCCGTAAATCGGCGTTTTTCTCAGTCAATCTTAAGCGTATACCCCTCCGGCATCGCCGCGCCCAGAAGAAGCGCCACGCCGTCGGCGGCCTTTTCCCGGCCCTCCTTCAAAAGCCCTTTGTCCAGAGCCTTTTTCTCCATGGCGGCCTTCTGGTCGGACTGGAAGGCGGTGAAATCCTCCACAGTAAAGGGGTTGAAAATGGAGGCCTGCTCATCAAAAACCTCCACGCTGTTCTCGTCGATTTCGTGAGAGAGAATCTCCGCCTGCGGCAGGCGGATATGTACCTCTGTGCCGGAAATGTCCACCGCGGCCTTGCGCAAATCCACTCCCGCTTTGATCTCTCCGTCGTAGGTGAGGATGAATTTCTTGGTGGTGAAGGGCAGCGTCATCCCGTAGAACACGTTTTTGTTTTCAAACTGCGCCATGTTCGTGTAGGACCAGCTGACGCTGGCCAGCTCGCTGATTTCCTCCAGCCGGTTTTCCAGAACCACCGCGTCAAGCTGCGTGACATCCGCCGCCCCGCCGCCGAAGCGTCCGGCGAGAAAGCCCGCGACTCCAACCATGGCGCAAAGCGCCGCCCCCAGAAGCACCAGACGCACCGTTCGTAGTGGGCGGAACCGAAACCGCTTTTCGCGCCGCAGTCCGGCGGCTTTTTCCTGCCGCCCGGCCTTGGCCGCTTCCGCGACCTCCGCCTCGACGGCGCCGGAGTTCTCTTCGATTTTAATAGACTCCAGAGTTTCCATGCTTCCGCTCCTCCCGTCATTCTAAAAGGCAGCCGCCCGTACTCTGCCGGGAAAGTCGGTTTTCCATCGGCAATGCGGCGCTTTTTTACCGGCGCGGGGCAGCGCCCGGCTCTTCAACGAAGGGCGTGCGCGCCGGATAAACTGAAAAACAGTATACCCCGCCGCAAAATATTTGGCAAGAGAAGCCGGAAAAATTGCTCGAAAATTGCCGGGATCGCCGGAGACGGGATTAGAGCACGAAGCAATAAATTGCCGCGAAGTGAAACGCCGTCCCGGCAAGAATCAGCAGGTGAAACAGCTCGTGGAAGGTCCACTCCGCTGAGATGTTGGGCTTTTTAATTGCGTAAAACACCGCGCCAACGGAATAGCATACGCCCCCCAGCGCCACCAGCGTCATGCAGGGCTGGCCCACGGACGCAAAGTCCTTAGCAACAAACAGCACCGCCCAGCCCATGACAAGATAGACCGCCGTGGACAAAATGCGGGGCGCGTTCAGCCACGCCAGCTTGATGATAATTCCCAAAAGCGCCACCGCCCACAGCGCAACGCAAAACCGAACGCCTGTGGGCTGGGGCAGCAATACCATGGCAAAGGGCGTGTAGCTCCCTGCAATCAGCACGTAGATCATGCTGTGGTCCATCTTGCGCAAAAAGCGCTTTGCCCCGGCCGTCGTGTCGCAGCCTGGATAGTAATGGTAAACCGCGCTGGCGGTGTACAGCGCCAACGCCGACAGGCAGAATACCATCGCCGCCCACAGGGTTTTGGCGCTTACGCCCAGCGCAACACCCCGCAGGGCCATCACCACGCAGCCCACAAGCGCACCCACCGCTCCCAGGGCGTGGGTCGCAAAGCTGACGCGGTCCTGCGCCTTTGCCACGAAATCACGCATACAGATTACACCTCTCAGTCCGTCTTTGGTTAAATATAGTTTTTATTATTATATTACATCATGTCAAAAATATTTCAAGTAGTTTTTAAAATTTTCGCTCCGTCGTTTTCCACAAAACCGGACCTAAAAATTTTTTAGCCTACCTGCTTGCAAATTATGCGTATGTCCGATACAATAGACACAATTAAAAAATGATAGCTGGAACGAAGTGCTCTGCGCACGGGCTGACGCCTATCATTTCTTGTTGTCTGAGGGGCGTTTCAAACCGACGGTGGTTTGGGGCGCTTTTCTTTTTATATACCGAGAGAAAATGGGAAGATTGAATGATAATTAAAGGAAGACAGGAGGTTTTTCAAATGATTTTATTGGCAAACGGAAAGGTCATTACCCGGGACGCGGAGGGCGTTGGCTACTATCCTGACGGAGGAGTCGTCACCGACGGAGGCAAAATCGTGGCCGTGGGCGGGACCGCGGAGCTGAAAGCCCAGTATCCCCAGGCGGAGTTTGTGGACGCGGGCGGCGGCGTCATCATGCCCGGCCTGATTAACGCCCACACCCATATTTATTCCGCACTGGCCCGGGGACTGAGCATCAATGGCAACAACCCCTCCAATTTCCTGGAGGTG
>JAEWML010000048.1 GCA_023393155.1 Bacillota bacterium | reverse complement strand
CGGCCTCGCCCGTTGTCATCTTCGTCTCCAGTTCAGCCAGCGCCGCAAGGGAGGCGTCCGTCTTGGCATCCTCAATGGTGTTTTCCTCATTGATAACATTGTCCATGTTCCGGTGGGCAATGGTGGTACCATGCTTGTTCAGCATATAGGCTCCCCCGTTTTCGCTGACCTGAATCTTGCTCACGATGTCGGCGAGAATCGTTTCGTTGGGAACGAAATATACCACGCCGACCACAGAAGTTCCGGAAATGCCGTCCTTCCAGATGGGTGCGGCGACAATGATGGTCATGGCCCCGGTCTTCTTGCTAATCACAGGGTCGGAAACCCATGCATTGCCCGCTTTGGCCTGCTGGAAATACTCCCGGTCGGAATAGTCGATCCCGTCGAAAATGCTCTTTCCATCCAGATTCAGCACATTGCCCCGCTGATAGCTGTAATCCTTCACCCGCTGGTCGATGATGGCCTGCTTGTCCTCCTTCGTAAGGGAATCGTCGGACAGCCGCGCTACATAGCCGGTTTCCACGGCCACGTTTTTGATGGACTCCAGCTCTGCCTGCACCTTGTCGGCCGCCACCTTGGATACCTGCTCCATGGTCTGCTCCAAGGTATCCTGCGTGCTCTGGAAAATCAGGAACGAAGTTAGCGTTCCCAGCAGAATGACAGGAATGGCGGCCAAAATGCAGATTGCCCGCATCAATTCCTTTCGAATTGTGCTCTGCGCCTTTTCCCTCCCGTTAACTTGACCGTCGGATTGGTCTTTCTTCTTGGTCACCCGTTTCATAAGCATTCTCCTTCTTTAACCCTTTTCTATCTAAGCCGCACGGCGGCCTGTTTATACATCTGCCGCCCGTCCCAAAGCAAGCGGCCTGCGCGGAGAATTGCTTTTCTCCCGCACGGCCGGAGACTCTCCGGCATTTGTCCCCGGTGGTTCCGCAGGAAATTTACACGTTGAAGCGGAAATAGATCATGTCCCCGTCCCGGACCACATAGTCCTTGCCCTCGCTGCGCAGAAGGCCCTTCTCCTTGGCCTGATTGACCCCGCCGCATTTCACCGTGTCCTCGTAGGCGATGACCTCCGCGCGGATAAAGCCCCGCTCGATGTCGGTATGGATTTTTCCAGCGGCCTGAGGGGCCTTTGTCCCCTTCCTGATGGTCCAGGCGCGGCACTCGTCCTTTCCATAGGTCAAAAAGGAAATCAGGCCCAAAAGCGAATAGGAGCATTTAATCAGCCGGTCCAGACCGGACTCCTTCACACCCAGCTCCTCCAAAAACAGCTCCTTCTCCTCGCCCTCCAGCTCCGCAATGTCCTGCTCCAGCCGGGCGCAGATGGGCAGCACCTGACTGCCCTCCCCCTCGGCAAGCGCCTTTACCTGCTGATAATACTTGTTTTCATCCAGCTTGGTAAAGCCCGCCTCGTCGGTGTTGGCAGCGTAAATCACGGGTTTCAGGCTCAAAAGGTCGGCGGTGGTGATCATGGCCAGTTCCTCCGGCTCGCAGTCATACGTGCGGGCGGGCTTGCCCGCGTCCAGATGCGCCGCCAAGGCCCGGAACACCGCCTCCTCTCTCAGGAATTTTTTATCGCCCTTGGCCGCCTTGGCGGCCTTTTCCGCCCGGCGGTTCACCATTTCCAAATCTGCCATCACCAGCTCCAGGTCGATGGTCCCGATGTCGCCCAGCGGGTCCACCGGCACATTGGTCCCGGCGTCCGCCACCACATGCATGATGTTCTCGTCGTCAAAGCAGCGGACCACGTGGACAATGGCGTCCGTCTCCCTGATGTTGGCCAGAAACTTGTTGCCAAGGCCCGCGCCCTGACTGGCACCCTTCACCAGTCCCGCAATGTCCACAAACTCCACCACGGCGGGGGTTTTCTTATCCGGCTCATACAACTGCGCCAGATGGTCCAGCCGTTCGTCCGGCACGGCCACCACGCCCACATTGGGCTCGATGGTGCAGAAGGGATAGTTGGCGCACTCCGCGCCCGCGTTGGTGATGGCGTTAAACAGGGTGCTCTTGCCCACGTTGGGCAGGCCCACAATTCCTAATTTCATGAAAGAGCCCTCCATAGTTGTTATATTATAACATTTATTTTTTTAAAATACAAACTTTTTCAACTTTTTAACAAAAACTCCAATATCTAATCACAGCCCGGGCTGCCACAAATCATGCCTGTGCCTATTTGCTTTTTTATCGGCAAACCCGAACCTCTGGTCGGCATCAATTTTGACCATTATGGTCCCGCATCATGCGCTGCTTTAAGCAGTACCTTTAAAACAGCACGCAATACTTGCCATAACAGAAAAACCGTGGGTTTGTCTTTAAACCCACAACATTTTTAAAATCATTTGGAAAATATTGTAACGCCTTCGGGCGTTACAACGTCTTAATAGTATATAGGGAATAAAAACCGGCGATCCCACGTCTCCGGGGGCACGAAAGGAGCAGTCCGATGCAGTAAAATTGCAGCAACTATTTCGCAAACTCCCTATTCCGCAAATTTTTTACAAAATGAGAAAAGAGGTACAATATGAAACGGAAAATAATGAGTTTGGCTCTGGCGCTGGTAATGTGCCTGACGCTGTGCGTACCGGCTTTGGCCGCAGAGTCTGCGGAAAGAATCGAGCATCTTTCTACAAACTCTATTATTACTTATATTCCATCTATTTCCCCCAGAGCAAATGATCCCACCCATTACACGTACATTTTTACATCGGTGTGGAGCATTTTTTCCAAGGGAAAAATGCTCCACGCCTCGGACAATCTGATACATATTTTGAAGTTGGTTTTATCAGAAATATGTTTTCTAACAACTATATTTTAAAATAAAAATGTTTGATTTTTTATAATAGCGCAAGGAGAAAAACGATGATTTGCATAATATGTGCAATGGCAATTATCGGTGCCCTGTGTACTGCCACTGGGGGAATTGGCATAAATCTTATTTATGCCGCCGCAATAAATCGTGAGGCATACAGTAATCAATCATTTATGCCTGCCATTCAAGTAATTGCTATGACAAGAGCATCAAATATTCTATTCTTCGATATCGGCTTGATGGTTGCCGGTATTTTAATTTTATCTCTCTCACTCTATTTTGGTTTTAAATATATGAGTAACACTCAATAAAATAGGAAACACCCGGGGCAAGTTGCTCCCTGCGAGGAGCAAGCGCCTGCAACGCAGGCGCTTGCTTTTTGCTTTATTTCAGGCAAATCCACATCCGGCGTATCCTATGGGTAAACGCTCCATAAGGCTTAGCGCGGCTTTACAATCAGGTTAATCAGGCGGTTTTTCACGTAGATGGTCTTGACAATCTCCATACCCTCCACGGCCTTCTGCACCTTCTCCACCTCCAAAGCGGCGGTTTTCACCGCCTCCTCGCCGCAGTCGGCGGGGAGCACCACGGTGCCTTTCAGCTTGCCGCCCACCTGCACCGCCATCTCCACGGTGGCGGCGGCGGTTTTGCTCTCGTCAAAGGCGGGCCACGCCTGCGCGCAGGCCATGTCCCCCGTCATCCCGGCAAAGCCCAGACTCTCCCACAGCTCCTCCGCAATATGGGGCGCAAAGGGGCTGAGCAGCAGCAGCAGATATTTCATGTCGCCCCGGCTGGCGCCGTTGGCGTAGAACTCGTTCACCAGGGTCATCATGGCGGAGATGGCGGTGTTCATCTTCAGCTCGTCGATGTCCTCCGTCACCTTCTTGATGGTCTTGTGAATCATCGACTCGTTGGCGGGGGTCACTTCATAGCTGTCGGAGGCGGACTCCGCCAAATTCCACACCCTATCCAAGAAGCGCTTGGAGCCCTTCACCGCCTCGTTGGACCAGGAGACGGCCTTTTCAAAGTCGCCGATGAACATGATGTGCAGGCGCATGGTGTCCGCGCCGTACTGCTCCACAATGTCGTTGGGATTCACCACGTTGCCCCGGGACTTGGACATTTTCTCGCCGCCCTCGCCCAGAATCATCCCGTGGCTGGTGCGCTTCTGATAAGGCTCCTTGGTGGGAACCACGCCGATGTCATAGAGGAACTTGTGCCAGAACCGGCTGTACAGCAGGTGAAGCGTGGTGTGCTCCATGCCGCCGTTATACCAATCCACGGGGGACCAGTATTCCAGCGCCTCTTTGGAGGCCAGCGCGTTTTCATTGTTGGGGTCCATATACCGCAGGAAATACCAGCTCGACCCGGCCCACTGGGGCATGGTATCCGTCTCCCGCCGGGCGGGGCCGCCACAGTGAGGACAGGTGGTGGAAACCCAGTCGGTCATGGCGGAAAGGGGGCTTTCGCCATCCTCCGTCGGCTCGTAATTCTCCACGTTGGGCAGCACCAGCGGAAGCTGCTCCTCCGGCAGGGGGACCCAGCCGCACTTGTCGCAGTTCACCATAGGGATCGGCTCGCCCCAATACCGCTGCCGGGAAAATACCCAGTCCCGCAGCTTGTAGTTGGTCTTGGCCCAGCCAATGCCCTTGTCCACCAGCCAGTCCTTCATGGCGGGGATGGCTTCCTTCACGGTCATCCCGTCCAAAAAGCCGGAGTTCACCATGATGCCGGTGTCGTCCTTCAGAGCGAAGGCTTCTTTCGTGATGTCGCCGCCCCGGACCACCTCCACGATGGGGAGGCTGAACTTGGTGGCAAACTCCCAGTCGCGCTGGTCGTGGCCCGGCACGCCCATGACGATGCCGGTACCGTAGGTGATCAGCACATAGTCGGAGACGAACACGGGAATTTTTGCGCCGGTGACGGGGTGGACGGCGGAGATGCCCTCCAGCCGCACGCCGGTTTTCTCCTTATTCAGCTCCGTGCGCTCCAGATCGGACTTGCGGGCCGCCGCGTCCATATAGGCCGCCACCTCGTCCCAGTTTTTGATCTGGTCCTTCCACTTCTTGAGATACTCGTGCTCCGGTGACAGAACCATATAGGTCACGCCGAACAGCGTGTCGCACCGGGTGGTGTATACCGTCAGCCTGTCTCCGTTGTCGGCGGTAAAATCCACCTCCGTGCCCTCGGACCGGCCAATCCAGTTGCGCTGCTGGATTTTCACCCGCTCGATATAATCCACATCGTCCAGATCGTCAATCAGGCGCTGGGCATACTCGGTAATTTTCAGCATCCACTGGCTCTTCTCCTTGCGGACCACGGCGCTGCCGCAGCGCTCGCACACGCCCTCCACCACCTCTTCGTTGGCCAGCACGCACTTGCAGGAGGTGCACCAGTT
>JAEWML010000228.1 GCA_023393155.1 Bacillota bacterium | reverse complement strand
GTACGGGGCTGCTCTAGTCGGCAGCAGCTATGAAAAAGTAAAAATTGCTGTCAAGGCCGGAATTTCTATTGAGAACTACATGAGCATACGAGGGTCTTTGGATGGAAACGACAATGGAAGTATTTCGCAGTCAGAAGCCAGAGCTGCGCTGGATGCTAGCGGTTTGTCGAGGGAACAAAAGGATGCAGTGTGGAAGTCGATCAACAGCTCGTGGAAAAAGAACCCGTATCAATAAAGGAAAGGGCGGAGGGGATTCCCCCTCCGCCTGTTGCGATACACAGTTGCGACACAGTGCTTGTTGTTTCGATTGATGCTGTTGGTAAAAAACTTACAAAAGTTTTAAATCTGATTGGACCAAAGCATTTTTAAAGACGCGCTCCGGAAATTTCCGGCGGCTTTTTGCGGTCCGGTATGTAAGACAGGCGGGTTTTAAGGCTCCTCTTCCGGTTCGTCGGTCAAATGCATCACAGAAACCTCGTAAGCTGTCCTCTGCTGGGGGACCCCGTCCACGACCTTTGTGTAGATGCGGCTTTGAAACCGGCCCTCCACGCCGAGGGGCTCGCCCACCTTCCGGCGGCTGACGCTCTGGGCCAACTGCCCCCAGACAATGACGGGCAGATAGTCCGCCCGGCTGTATCGGCGGCCCACCGCCAGCATCACGTCGCAGATACTGCGGCCAAGGGGCGTACGGCGGAGGACGGGAGGCTTACACAGCGTACCCGTCAGGAGAACGCGGTTAATCGGCTTGCCGTTCCATGGCTCCATGGATGCGGCATAGACCGTGAGCACCAGGCGGCTGCCACAGCCGCTTTTGTTGTTGAAGGAGCGGAGCTGCCCCAGGACATGCACGCTTGCGCCCTCTGCAAGGCAGGGCGGCAGGGGGGCGCGCACAAGGACGGGGAGCGTGTCCAACTGGCCGGAGAGACGCTCCACACGGAGGGGAACGCAATAAAAGCTGACGCTGTGGTTTTCGTGGGAAAAGCTGGGAGGGGCGGCCACCGTGCCGCACAGCTCCACTTCGTTTCTGGTTTGTTCCATGCCGTACACCTCTGTCCGTAAAGATGACGGGACAGAGTCGGCGCGCCGCCGACCGCATCCCATCGCAAAAACCCGCGCCGCCCGCGGCCCCGCACCTTTGCGCGCCGGACGGGCAGTCACCCGCAGTGTGGTACAGCCTATGACAGGCCTGTCTGAAATAGACCGGAGATTTTTCTTTCCAAACGGAGGAATTCGCATATAATAAAAGGAAAGCAGACGGGAGGAGGCGCATTCCATGGCAAATCTGATGGACTATCTTGACTGGCGAGGGGATTTAACCTTTTCTCAGGCTCCCTTCAATGAGGTTGACAGCCTGATTTTTTCGGAGCTGGCCTATGGGGACTTCCGGGAAGTTGTGCCCGGCGTGGGCGAAAAAGGCGGTGTACCGCTGCGGGAAGCGGTGGAGCGTTTCTTTGCCCAGGGACGGGAAAAAGAGCTGAAGACAAGCGTGCTGCTGCCGGAGAAAATTCCGGCTATGCTGAAGAGGCTGAGCTCCTCTGCCCGATTTCAAAATTTGATCCTAAGCTGTTGCGAGGAGCATCTGGACGAGGTGCGCCGGGAGCAGTTTGCCGCCATTGCCATAGAACTGCCGGAGCGGGCCGTATACCTTTCCTTTCGGGGGACGGATGACACGTTGGTTGGCTGGAAGGAGAACTTTGACATGGCCCTCCGAGACGCGGTTCCCTCCCAGATACGGGCGGCAGACTACGTGGACCGGGTCGCCAGACGGTACTGGGGCTGGAAGCTGTACCTCGGAGGCCACTCTAAAGGGGGAAATCTGGCGGTGTACAGCGCCGTACATTCTAAAAAAACGGTTCAGAATCGGATTCTCGCTGTTTACAATAACGACGGACCCGGTTTTCGTTCCGCGCTTACGGACCGGGAGGAGCACCGCCGAATCGCAGACAGGATTCACACGATTCTGCCCAAGTCCTCCGTAGTGGGTCTGCTGATGGAGCACGAGGAGGAACTCACCGTGGTGGATTCCACGCAGATAGGGATTTTGCAGCACGACGGCTTTTCCTGGTGCGTGATGGGACCGGAATTTGTCCGGGTGGACGACATGACCGACATCGAAGTGAACGACAGGGTGCTGAAAGCGTGGGTAAACGGACTTAATCAGGAGCAGAGAGAGCGATTCTCCGACGCGCTGTTCGAGGTGCTGTCCGCGTCCAGCGCAGACACGCTGGCAGAGCTGCGTGCGCAGGGACCCAAGTCCGCCGCCGCCGTATTAAAGGCTCTGGCGGTGCTTGACAAGAAGACGTGGACGGCGCTGAATTTTGCGGTGGGCGTGCTGTTTAAAACCGGAACCCAGTCCCTGCTGGAGGACTGGAAGCGGGAGGGCCGCCGCCTCTTCAAGGGGTTGGAGGAATGGAGAGAGAGCCGCGGAGAGCAGACGGAGAAGCCATGAAGAAGCCCCGGCGGGAAAATCTTTCCGCCGGGGCTAAACCTCTCGCCCCTCGGCCTTTCCCTCTGGAAAAGCATTTACCCGGAGGGAGCGCGCCTTGTGTGCGGTCGGAGGGAGAAGACAAAATGCAAGGCTCCGGGGAATTCACTTCCCCGGAGCCTTACGTTACATCGTCCGCTGGCGATAAGCTTGCTTTCAGATAAGCGTTCTTTTCAACAAGACCGTAAGGTGGTTTTTTGAACACTTAAAGATTTAGTTGCCCGAAGTTTTTAACTACCGCTCCTCACGGAAATACGGGAGGCCCAACGACGCGGGCGGTTGATTTTCCTTCCGGTTGCGCATGGAGACGGCCACCAGCACGGCCAGCGTGACCAGATAGGGCAGCATCTTGAACAGCTCCTGAGAGCTGCGGTTCAGGCCGGGAATGTAGAAATACATCCAGAACAGCAGGCCGAAGAGATAGGAGCCCCAGATGGCGCCGATGGGTTTCCATGTGGCGAAGATGACCAGCGCCACGGCCAGCCAGCCCAGAGATTCAATTCCGCCGTCGTTGGCCCAGGTGCCCTTGGTGTAGTCCATCACGTAGTACAGTCCGCCAAGGCCGGAGAGGCCCGCGCCAAGACAGGTGGCCAGATACTTGTTGCGGGTGACGCTGATGCCCGCGGCATCGGCGGTTCCGGGGTTTTCACCCACGGCCCGCAGGTTCAGGCCCATGCGGGACCGGCTCATGAAAACGTGCAGCGCAACGGCAATGAGGATGGCCGCATAGGCCAAAAATCCGTAGGAGAAGAAAAGCTTGCCCACGCTTCCCAAATCGGCCAGAGGTGTGGAGGACCGGTAGGCGGAGGAGGTGACTGCCACGGAAATCTGCCCCACACCGCCGGCCAGCTTATTCAGGCTGCCGCCAAAGAAGTTGGCAACGCCGCCGCCAAAAATCGTCAGGGTCAGGCCGGTGACGTTCTGGTTGGCCCGGAGAGAGATGGTCAGGAAGCTGAAGATCAGCCCGCCCACAGCAGCCGCCAGAAAGGCGCACAGCATGGAGATCAAAAGGCCCGCAACAGGGGAGGGGGAAGAGGAGGACGCCTCGTAGAAAAACGCGCCCATCAGACCCGCAATGCCCCCTAAGTACATAATGCCGGGAACACCCAGATTCAAGTTGCCGGAGCGCTCCGTCAGGATTTCGCCCAGCGCGCCGAACAGGATGACCGTTCCGAAGACGATGGCCGCCTGAAACAAAGAGATGAATTGTGTCATGCGTCCGCCCTCCCCACCGGGCAGCTTGCGCCGCGCTTGCGGCGGAAGCTGACTTTATAGCTGATAAAAAACTCGCTGCCTAGAATACAGAACAGCAGAATGCCGGTGATGATGTCCGACACGAAGTTGTTCAGGTTGTACCGGGACGCAATCTCCACGGCGCCCTTCTCCAGAAACAGAAGAAGGAAGGAGAAGAGAATCATCACAAAGGTGTTGAATTTCGAGAGCCACGCCACAATAATGGCGGTGAAGCCCCGTCCGCCCGCAGTGGAGGTGGAAATGGTATGGGACGAACCGGAAACTGCCAAAAAGCCTGCCACGCCGCAGATGGCGCCGGAGAGAAGCATGGTGCGGATATAGACCTTGCGCACGTTGATACCGGCATACCGCGCGGTGTTCTCGCTGTCGCCCACCACGGCGATCTCATAGCCCTGCTTAGAGTATTTCAGATAGCTGTACATCAATACAGCGATAACAAGCACAATGATTACATTCAGCATGTATGCCTGCCCGAATACGCTGGGGAACCAGCCGTCCTTGGTAAGCTGGTTGATGATGCCCACGGAGTTGGACCCGGCGGGGTTTTCCCACTTGGACACGGCATAGCTGGTGAGCTGGATGGCCACATAGTTCATCATCTGGGTGAACAGCGTCTCATTGGTGCCCCAGCGGGCCTTGAACACGCCGGGGATCAGGCCCCACACGCCGCCGGCAACCATGGAAACCACCAGCATGACCAGCAGCAGCGCCGGGGTGGGGAGAGAGCCGCCCAGATAAATCATGCACGCGGCGGTGGCAATGCCGCCCACCAGAATCTGGCCCTCCGCACCGATGTTCCAGAACCGCATCTTAAAGGCCGGGGCCAGGCCCACGGCGATGCACAGCATCATCATCGCGTCCCGGATGGTGACCCAGGCGCGGCGGGAGGTGCCGAAGGCGCCTTGAAACATGGCCTCGTAGACCTTCAGGGGGTTGAGGTGAACGATGGAAAAAATAATCAGGCCGGAGAGCACCAGCGCCAGCACCAGCGCGGCGCCCCGGATGAGCCAGGACTTTTCTCTGGAGATACCCACGCGCTTTGAAATGTGGATCAGGGGTTCGCTGCTGCCGCATTTGGAGGTGCCGCACGCGGAAGTACCACAGGCTGCTTCAGGCTTCCTCATGATGCCGCACCTTCTTTCCTGAACTGGGTCATCAGCAGGCCGATGCCCTCTTTCGTGGCTTCCTCACGGGGAACCACACCGCTGACCTGACCGCCGCACAGCACCACAATCCGGTCGCACAGCTCCAGCAGCACGTCCAGATCCTCGCCCACGTAAATCACGGCCACGCCCTTGAGCTTTTGCTCGGTCATGAGGTTGTAAATCGTATAGGAGGTGTTGATGTCAAGGCCCCGGACGGCATAGGCGCTCATAAGCACCGTGGGGTCCATGGCAATCTCGCGGCCCACCAGAACCTTTTGGACATTGCCGCCGGAAAGCTTGCGAATCTGGGTGGCAACGCTGGGCGTGACCACCTCCAGCTCATCCACCACCGTCTCCGCCAGCTTCTTCGGCTTTTTCCGGTCGGCAAAAACGCCCCGGCCGCTGAGATAGCTGCGCAGCAGCATATTGTCCGTCAAATCCATGTTGGCGACAAGGCCCATGCCCAGCCGGTCCTCCGGCACGAAGGACAGGGCCACGCCCATTTTCATGATATCCAGCGGGGATTTGCCAATCAGCTCGTGAACATGCTTGGCGTTTTCAGGATCGTCGGCGGGGGCATCCGGGTTCCAGTTCTCATCCTTATAAACAATGTGGCTGCCCGGCTCGCAGAGCTGAAGACCGGCAATGGCCTCCAAAAGCTGCTTCTGGCCGGAACCGGCGATGCCCGCGATGCCTAAGATTTCACCGCCCCGGGCGGTAAAGCTTACGTCGCTGAGACGGGGGACCCCGTCCTTATCC
>JAEWML010000152.1 GCA_023393155.1 Bacillota bacterium | reverse complement strand
CGTGAACGGACTTCCAGCCCTCGCTCAGGGGCTCCTTGAAGCAGTCGGCCAGCTCCTCGGCAGACCGCAGCGTCATCATTTCAGGCACCTTTCCGGCGGGATAGGCCACCAAAACCTCATCCATCAGCAACGTGATGTATTCGCAGATGCAGGCCACGGGCCGCTTGGCCTTCTCTGCGGTGGCTCTGCGGGGATAGCCCACAACGCCCTCCGGCGTGCCGAAGCACTCCATGGCGTTGTTGCCCTGTACCTCCACCCAGGAGTGGGGGCGGCGATAGGAGTCGCAGGCGGTGTCATAGTGTCCGGCCAGCATCAGGCTCTTGGGCTCGGTATCCACGGCGTTTGTAAGATCCAGCATCTCCGGGAAGAGCAGCATGCCCACGGAAGTCTCAGATTCGTCCGCATGGACGAACTGGGAGGAGACAAAGTCGTCCTTATCGGGCTGGGCATAAAAGAACTCACGGACAACACGGTGCCAATCGACCAGCGTGACAAACGCGGGAAGCTGGAAGCGCTTGAAGAACTCCTGAATGGCGGCCTCAATCATCCAGTGATGTCCATGGTTGTTGACGAGAATGATTTTGCGGAAGCCGTCGTCCCAAAGGCCCAGCATGGTGTAAATCAGCATTTCCTGCACGGTCTGCTGGGGGATAATCACGGTGCCCGCCATGCCCACATGGTGATAGGGATGTCCGCCGTAGTTCAGGGGCGGGAAGGCCAGCGCCACCTCGCGTCCGTCCTTGATGGACTTGCGCTTTACGCCCTCGCAGATCTGACTGACCATAAAGGTATCAAGGCCGCTGTTGGCGTGCAGGCCGTGGTTTTCCGTGCAGCCGATGGGAACGATCACCACGTCGTTTTTCTTGCGCAGCTCACAGACCTTGGAGCGGGGGGTGTTCTGGATGTAGGTTCCCGCCGTGCCGAAGCCGGAGGGCGCGGGAATGCCGTATTCCTCTGTCAGGATGCGGTCAATCTCGGACATGGGCGCATCCCAGAGGCGCTTTTTCAGGCGGCCGACCGTGGTGTCCTCGAACACAATTTCAGGAAGCTCTGTGGTGAGCCATTTGCCCTGGGGATTCAGATTTCCAGTGGTAGACATAGGTGTTTCCTCCGTTATTTTAAAATTTGATAAGAGTTTTCAGGTTAAACCCGACTCTTTTATCCAGACGTTCAAACATGGCCGGGGCCTCCTCCAGCGTGCATTCGCCGGTCACAAGGGTTTCGAGATTGATCTTTCCGGTGCACGCAAGCGCGATTACCTCCGTAAACTCCTGGGCGGTTGCGTTGCGGCTGCCGTAAATCTCCAGTTCCTTTTTCTCAATGATGTTAAAAATCAGCTCCGTGGACCTGCTTGTAATTCCAACCTCCACCACCCGGCCGCGATGGGCCGCCGCCTCAATACAGTTAAGCATGGTGGAGGGCTGTCCCGCCGCTTCGATGGTAACGTCAAAGCCGTCCCCATTGGTGAGGGCATCCACTTTTTCGCGGAAGGTGGACTGGTCATTATTGAAGATTACCCCGTCCGCGCCCAGCTTTTGCGCAAGCTCCAGCTTCTTTTCGGAGACATTGCAGACATAAACCTCCGCGCCCAATTGCTTGGCCGCCAGCAAGGCGCCCATCCCGATGGTTCCCGCGCCCACAATCAGCACCCGGTCGCCGGGTCCGACCTTTCCCCGCTTGACCGCATGATAGCTGATGCAAAATGGCTCCACCAGCGCCAAGGCTCTCGGTCCCAGTCCGTTTCCGGAATAGAGCCTCTCTATGGGCATCGTGATGTATTCAGAGAAGCCGCCCTCACGGGCAAGGCCCATGGTTTGGTTTTCCATGCAGCAATTTACATAGCCGCGTCGGCAGGAATAGCACTCGCCGCAGTTGAAATAGGGATTCAGGGTCACCAGCATGCCGGGTGCAAATCCCTGCGAATTTCTGCCAACTTCCAATATCTCCGCCGCGATTTCATGCCCGGGAATTTGGGGGTATGTGGCGTAATCATTCATGCTGCCGCGGTATAACCCCAGATCGCTGCCGCAAATGCCGCCGTAAAGCACCTTCAAAAGCGCCTCCCCTTCTGCCGGAGCAGGCACCTCGCGCTCAAATATCCGCATTTGACGGGGAGCTGTAACCTGTAAGCATTTCACGCCTTAACACCTCCTTTTCTCATAGTTTCTTTTCTCCAGTCTCAAAAAGTCAAACCCATTGCTTCCTCGCGGAATATCCGCGGGTCCATGGTCTTAAGGTCGGCTGCGAGCAGGGGCGTAAACTCCATCTGTCCCAGCACATCCCGCTCCAAATCAATGCCCGGCGCGATTTCGGTCACCATCAGTCCTTCAGGCGTCAGCTTTAAGACCGCCCGCTCCGTTATAAACAGAATGTTTCGCTTGTTTTTGGCGGCAATCTCGCCGCTGAAGGTAATCTGCTGCAAGGTCTTAATAAACTTTTTGGAGCTTCCCTCTTTCTCAATTACCAGCTCGCCTGCATCGGAGATTCGAGTTTCCAGTCCCTTTGCGGTAAAGGTGCCGCAAAAGACCATGTTTTTGACGTTTTGGGAGATGTCGATGAAGCCGCCGCAGCCCGTCACCTTTGTGCCGAAGCGGGACACGTTGATATTTCCTCTGGCGTCGCACTGGGCAAGCCCTAAAAACGACATGTCCAGACCGCCGCCGTCGATGAAATCGAACATATAGGGCTGGTCGATAATTGCGTCAGGGCAGATGCACGAGCCGAAATTCATATCGCCCAGAGCAATGCCGCCGATGGCCCCGCTTTCAATGATGGAGGTAAAGCCCGCGCTTTGCCCCTCCTCATTCAAAACCGCCATCACCGTTTCTGGGATGCCGATTCCAAAGTTCACCACCCGCATCTTCCTGTCAAGGCACATGGCGGCTCTCCGCCCGATGATTTTGCGAACGCCCATTTGCGCCCGCACCGCCGTTCCCTCCACAACAATGTCGCTGCGGGTGAAGCGGGGGTCGAAGTATGTGCCGTAGTTTTGCCGATGGTATTCCTCCGGCTTCGTGGTCACCACAATGTAGTCCACCAGAATGTGGGGAATTTTCACATTCTGGGGCAGAATTGCGCCCTTTTTCACCACCTTCTCCACCTGCACAATGACGATGCCGCCATGGTTTTTCGCAGCGGTGGCAATGGAGATTCCCTCCAGCGTCAGCGGCTCGTTTTCAAAGGAGATGTTGCCCTGCTCGTCTGCTGTGGTGCCGCGAATCATGGCAACCGTCACCGGGGGAACGTGATAGCTGAGATACGCCTCGCCGTCGATTTGCACCTTATCCACCATCGTCCCCGTCGTAATGCCGTTGACCTTGGCCCCGTCCAAGTCGGGGTCCACGAAAGTTCCAAGCCCCACCTTGGTAATCAGCCTTGGGCGCATGGCCGCGCTCTCGCGATAGAGGTGGGAGAGGATGCCCTGCGGAATATTAAAGGCTTCGATTTTTTCCTGCTCCACCATGGCGCCGAGCTTAGGAATTCTCGCAAAGTGGCCGCCAATCAGCCGTTTTACCAGCCCCTCGTGGGCAAGGTGATTGTTTCCGGCGTCCTTGCCGTCGCCCACGCCGCCGGTATGAAGCAGCGTCAAATCTCTGGGGTGCCCCTCCACGAGAAAACGGGTTTCAATGGCAACGTTGATTTCCTCCGCCGAGCCGATACCCAGAAAGCCGCCGATGCCGACATAGGCCCCGTCGGGGATTGCCCCGGCGGCTTGTTCGGCCGATACAAATTTTTCATTCAGCATGGATGTACCGCCTTACAGCCGCAGGCCACCGTTTACGCAAATCACCTGCCCGTTGATAAAGGACGCTTCTTCGCTGGCGAGAAACAGCGCCGTGTTGGCAACCTCAATGGGCTGGCACATGCGCCTGAGCGGCGTGCGGGCAATCAGGGGGTCCAAAATCTTCGCCGGAATGGTTTTTGCCATTTCGGTTTCAATGTTATCGGGCGCTAAAACATTGCAGCGGATTTGCTCGCCGTGGAGGTTCAGCTCCTTTGCCCAGGAGTAGGTCATGCCAATCAGACCCGCCTTTGTGGCGGCGTAGTTGGTTTGACCGATGTTGCCGTAAACCCCGCTGCCGGAGGAGACGGAGAGAATGCAGCCCGTCTTCTGCTCCCGCATGAAGGGAACGAGGGCCTGCGTAATATTGAAGGTCCCCTTCAAATTTACATCAATCACCGCGTCCCACTGTTCCTCCGTCATTTTATAAAGCATAGAGTCTCTGGTAATGGCGGCGTTGTTAACGAGGACGTCCAAATGTCCAAACTCCTCTTTCACCTGCCGGGCAAACTCAGCAAGAGCCGCGCGGTCGGTAATGCTCAGCTTCACCGAACGCACCAGCGGATGCTGATAGCCGCCGTCCGCCATGTCGACGGAGTAAATCATCTCCGGATTTTCCTGCGCGAAGCGCTCGCACATACAGTAGCCAACGCCTCTTGCGCCGCCGGTAATTACAACAACTTTTCCTTTTAACCTGTCCATGATAGCCATATCCTTTCCAAGTCCGTGCTTTAAGCCATCATGTTCGGAAGGAACATCACCAACGGCTCGCAGTAGGTAATAACCAAGAGCGCAACAACAGACGCAATAATGTAGCCCACCAAATGCCTGTTAATCACCATATCCACCTTGTCGCGGGTAAGCCCCGCCGCAACGTACAGATTCACGCCCAGCGGCGGCGTCGCGCAGCCGATTGCCAGGTTTACGCACACGATGATGCCGAAGTGGATGGGGTTAATGCCAAATGCCGCAACCGCCGGAAGCAGCACCGGCGCAATAATCAAAATTGCCGCCGTGGTTTCAAGGAAGCAGCCCACAATCAGCAGCATAATGTTCACCAGCAGCAGGAATACATACTTGTTTCCGGCCACGCTGATCAAAACGGTCGCCACCTTGGCGGGAATCTGCTCCCGGGTCATCACCATACCGAAGATACCGGCGCAGGCAATGATGACCATCACCATGGCGGAGGAGGACGCGGAGTCAACAAGCACCTTTTTCAAATCGGCAACCTTCAGCTCACGGTAAAAGAAGATGCCGACAATCAGCCCGTAAATACAGGCGATGGCCGCGGATTCGGTAGGTGTAAAAATACCGGTATAAATACCGCCGAGGATGATGACCGGCATTAGAAACGCGCCGACGCCGCGAACGAAGGTTCGCTCCACCCGGCGAACGCTGAAGGGAATCCGGGTAATTTCTGCCTTGTGCTTTACGCCATAGCTCACCGCAATCACCATCATGCACACGCTCAGCGCAACGCCGGGAAGAATGCCGCCCATAAACATGGAGCCGATGGACACATCCGTGCAGGACGAGTAGGTAATCATAATCGTGCTGGGCGGGATAATCGTTCCCAGCAGGCCCGCCACTGCAATGGTGGACAGCGCGAATTTTTTGGAATAGCCGTTTTCGATCAGCGCGGGCACCAAAATGCCGCCGATGGCCGCCGTCGTCGCCGTGGGCGAACCGGAGAGCGCGCCGAAAATCATGCAGGACAAAATGGATGCGCAGGCAAGGCCGCCGGGAAGCCAGCCAATCAGGGAGTTGGCAAAATCGCAAAGACGTTTGGATATGCCGCCGGAGGACATGAGATTGCCCGCAATCATAAAAAACGGGATTGCCATGAGGGTAAAGCTGTCAATAGAGGCAAACAGTCTCTGCGCGCAGACAAACAGGTCCACGGTTCCGCCCACCATGGTGGCCAGAATGCCGCCGCCGGCAAGGCAAAGCGCAATGGGCACGCTGAAAAACATGCAGATCAGAAAGCCGCCGAATAAAGCCGCTGTAATCATGCGCTTTCCACCTCCCCGCCTTCGGGCTTGTCATGCAGGTGCATCAGAAAATGCACGATGTAGTGCCAGGTGCCCAGAAGCAGGCCGATGGGCACGCAGGAATACACAATGTTCATGGGAACACGCAAAATGGTGGAAACCTGCCCTGTCGAGCCGTACTGCACAAACATCCGGCAGGAGAGCACAAACAAAATACCAAAGATCACCACCGTGACGGCGTACTTTATTTTCATAGCGACGCACTGCGCCGCTGCGGGCAGCATGGAGACAAACGCCTCCACGCCCAGATGGTTTTCTCCCTTGGCGGCAATGGAGCAGCCCCAGAATACGAACCAAATCATCAGGTATCTGGCCGCCTCCTCTCCCCAGGGAAGCGGAGCCACCAGAATGTAGCGCCAAATGACAATCATACAGGTGACCACCAGCATGGCCGCGCAGATAATGCCGCATATTACGCTTTCAATAATGTTTAAAGCGCGATCAATTTTTTCAAGCATACACGATCCCCGAACGGCGTTTGCCGAACGGGAATACTCCTTTCCTCAAATTGTTTTTCTCATTCCTGGCTTTCGCAAAATCTCATCCGGGCGAGACGAGAAGCGTCTCGCCCGGCGTTTATTTCAACAGGCCTTGAATCAGGAAATTGCGGCAACCTCACTCTGGATTGCGGAAACCAGATCGGGGTTGATCTGGCCGGTGCCGGTACCGACGTACTTTTCGTAAATCGGCGCGCAGGCGGCGCCCCATGCGGCGGTATCGATGTCATAGAACGTGACGCCGCCGTCTTCCATCTCATCCTGCAAAGTGTTGAGCATCGCGTCAATATATCTGTACTGATAATCGCGTGCCTCATTGGCGCACTCCATAATCAGCGCCTGCGTGTCCTCATCCAGAGAATCCCACAAAGTCTGGCTCATCGCAAAAAGGCAGGGGCTGTATCCGTGGTTGGTCTTGGTGATGTACTTGCCCACCTCATGGAACTTCGCGGAGTACATATTGGGAATTGTTGTGGAAGAGATACCGTCGCAAACGCCGGTTTGCAGGGAGGTGTAGCAGTCGCCCCACGCGATGGCCACGCCGGTGGCGCCAAGGGCCGCGTAGGTATCCGTCTGCAAATTGGATTCAATGGCCCGGATTTTCTTGCCTCTCATGTCGCTGAGGTCCTCAATGGGCGCCTTGGAGATAATGGCATAAATGCCGTTTTCAAAATAGGTCAGGCCCTTGATTGACACGTCGGACAGCTCTCCCAGAATTTCCTGACAGGTTTCGCCCTGCAAAACCTGACGGGCCACTATGGAATTGGGGAACAGATAGGGCAAATCATAGATGGTTTGAGAAGCGGTGAAGTTAGAGCAGGTTGCAGAGGAGGCAACTTCAAAATCGACGGTACCCATTTGCAGGCCCTCCATGCACTCCTTCTCGGTGCCCAGCGTGCCGGCGTCAAATACTTTCACAGTAATTGCGCCATCGGACTTTTTATTGATCAGATCTGCGAACTGATGCAGTGCGACGCCGTAAACGGAGTCCTCCGCCAAGACGTTTGCGGCAGTCCACTCGTACTTGGGATAGCCGCCGCCTGCGCTGCCGGAATCGGAAGTCTGGCCCTTATCGCCGGATGAAGACGGGGTGCTGCTGCCGGAGTTGCCGCTGCCACAGGCGGCCAGAGTAAATGCCATACACAGTGTAAGAATGAAACTTAAGCCTCTCTTTTTCATATTAAAACTCCTCCTGTTTTCTCCATTTGGGGCGTTGCTCTGCAAATGTATATAGCAATGCCTGTGCCACTTTTTTAGCAAAGCAATTTTTTGTTTGAAATAGCAAATACAGGGTTTCTTCCTGTTCATCTCTCACAAGGCATTTTTGTGCGCGGCAGTAAAACATCCCAAAGATACCGTCATGCCGACTTTTCCGCGAAACAAAAATGATAAATGCTGATAATGGTGATATAAAAATGTATCACCACCTGCCAAAGCATGCGTTTTCCTTCTGTTTTCAAAGGATTTGTTATTTTCCAAACAAAAAACACCGGCCCTGAAACGGTTATAAATCAAAATTATTATTATAATCGATACAAAACTGTATCAATTCTCTCTTTTCAGCCTTTGCCGCCTTGCAAAACAAATCTCAATCATTTAGAATAGAAAGAAATTACCGAGAGGAGAACCTCTATGCAGGAGTCGAATTGGCACTTGGTGTCGGCGTGTATGCTGCTGTTTCAATATACCGGCGACGCCGCCTACATCGTAATGCCTGACGGACGGATTGTTGAGGCAAATGACACCTGTCAGGAAATTTTGGGAATCCATCGTGACGATATTCTCGGAAAAACCGTGGACGATTTGTGGGATGCGGGCATTTTCGACGAGAATGTCAATGTCTTCCTCGGCTACGATGATACAGATGTGAATACGCTTCTTCACAGTCTCAACGAAAACGGACTGGAAGAGTATAACGTGAAGGACGCACCGCGGCTGTCCCTGTATGCCATTGAAAAGAAAACCGCGGTAACCGGCATCAATAAGCTTGCCAGCAACGGAAAAATTGTTTTATATGTCTGTATCCCCATTTTTAAAGACGGCGGTGCGCTGGACTTTGTTATTTCCATTGTGCGGGATTTAACCGACACGATGATGCTGAAAAGCAAACTGGGCAAAATGGCGCAGGATTTGGAGTATCTGAAAACCTTGCAGTTCGGCTCTTCTTTTATCGGCAGCTCTCCTGAAATGATGCGCGTGAAATACCTCATCAGCCAGGCCGCCTCCTCGGATGCCACCATTCTCATCAGCGGCGAGACAGGCACCGGCAAGGAAGTGGTCGCCCGGGATATTTTCTCCAAAAGCAACCGGCGGGACAAGCCGTATATCCGCATTAACTGCTCCGCAATTCCCGATTCTCTCTTTGAATCCGAGCTGTTCGGATATGAAAAGGGCGCCTTTACCGGCGCCTTGAATACCCGCAAAATCGGCCTTTTGGAGCTGGCAAACGAAGGCACGGTTCTCTTGGATGAAATTGAGGATTTGCCCCTCACCATGCAGGCAAAGCTTCTGCGGGCATTGCAGGAGCAGGAAATTATCCGTGTGGGCGGAAATGAAATTGTAAAAATTGATATTCGTGTCATTGCCACCTCCAACAAGGATTTGAAAAAAATGGTGGAGGACGGCCTGTTTCGCCGGGATTTCTATTATCGTTTAAATGTGGTGTCCATCAACATCCCGCCTCTGCGGGAGCGGCGGGAGGATATTGTCGCGCTGGCGGGCACGTTTTTAAACCGGTCCAACGAGAAATACAAGCGCAGCAAATTTTTCGAGCCTTCAGCCATTACCCGCCTGGAGGCCTATGAGTGGCCGGGAAACGTGCGGGATTTGGAGCACACGGTGGAACGGCTGGTTATCATCGGCGACCAAAGCGAAATTACCGGTGAGGACATCGAAATGGCCATTAACGGAGACCGCGTGTCGCCGGTCAAGGAGATGCCGCATTTACAGGACATGATGGACGCTTATGAGCGTCAGCTTCTGGAAAATGCCGCAAAGAAATACAAGACCAGCCGAAAGATGGCGGAAGCGCTGGGCGTCTCCCAGCCGACCATTCTGCGGAAGATGAAGCACCTCGGCGTAAAACCGGAATAGCGCGTCAGGCTTTGTTTCTATTTAAAAGAGCACGCTCCCGCGGGTGGGAGCGTGCTCTTCCTGTTGGCAAGCATAGTTCCAGATATTTTTTATCTGCAAAACCCAATGGTACTCCCAAGTTCAGGAAATATAAAAACACGAGCCGAAGTCCCTGAGCAGTCAAGGCCTTCGGCAGTGTTTGTGTGTTAGCGATGGGAAAAAGATTTCTACTGTTGGTTTCTATTTTTTGTTTTTCATAGATTCAACAACTGCCCCAATTGCCAAACCAAGGGCAGCACCAAGGGAAATGCCTATGGCTAAATGATCGAATAGCATTCCAAATGAAACACCCAGCCCGGCACCTATAGACAGAAAAACACCTGTATAATTTATTTCGTCTGTCTCACTCATATCTATATCTTCATCATCAGGCATCTTTTCTTCTATGTCTTTATTAGTCTTATTATCGTCATTCATCTTCGTTCCTCCTGCGGAAAATTTCTATTATCTGCATAAATGATGGGAAAGCTTGCATCTATCATACCAGACTTTAACATAGAAAGAAAGACACAGCTTCTCTTTCCCCATGGTGTCATAGAGACATTTTCTAAACCGTGGTGAAGTGGGGCGGTATGTATCGGCAGGCAGTGGGTTTCCGCTGTCTGCCGTTGCCGTTTTACGCGACCTCTGGTGAATCGCCCTGTGCTTCCTGCTCTGTTTTCTGTTCGGTCACGCTGTCCATCAAGCCAATTCCCGTGGACAGTGGCGGCGGTCACATGAGCCACCATGGACAGCTCCACGCACAGGCGGAACAGCTGGCGGCAGACTTTTGCGTCCAGCCTGGTCACCTGATTTTCCAGAAAGGCAAGGGTGGTTTTGTTCATGTAATCCGTGTCGCTCTGGCTGTGAAGATAGCCGAAATATAACTCGGTGGCCGCACCGACAAAGGCGCTGCGGCTGGGGTAATCGTACAGAGGATATTCCGCATCCACCCCGGCGATGAGATCCGGCTTCATGTGAATCCCTACTTTTGCTTTGGCATTGTCACTCATGCTGTAACTCTCCTTTTTTTGATTGATTTTCCGCTCCAGACTTCCGAGAAAACAACGGAATAGCTGGACTTTCTGTGCTTGAGACATCTCGAAGGAATACCCATCTCGATTTAGGTGACCTTGTCCGACCACCGTACAATGCCGCTCCGCGCCCCGCACTGCGGGACGCTGTGACCGTCAGGGGGCCGCTTGCGGTCACCTGACTTTATCCTGCTCCTCATCCTTTCTACCGTGGGAATCGGCTCTGGTTTGGTAGGAAACTCTGCCCAAGTGACGATAGGGTCAACAGGGTCGATATTTTCTACACCGGGGCGGTATCATTTTTATCGTCACCATCGTCACTGGGGCTGTCGGCATACAGATCGATGATGCGCCTGCCGCTGCTCCTTCGTGAGACTGCCCGGATGCCATAGCCGGCAAGTTCCTCTGTGTTCTGCAGGAGCAGCCGGGAAACCATACGGTGGCTAATCCTGTTTTCTTCTCTGCTGATAAGCTCCGAGAGCTAGGTCGGCGTTCCGTGATATTCGGACTTGCCCTTCATAAAGTCAGAAACAAGAAAAACGATGTCCGGGAGAAGCAGCTCCGGATGCTCCCGGCTGTCGGAGACCAGCTCCCAGATGCTGCTTTCATTGCGGCGGAGTCCAAGCTCCCGGTATTCAATGTCACGCCCGATGCAGGACAGGGTCGCCCTGCCGCTGCCCCGGCGCTCCTCTACCAGGGTGAAGCTGGTATCCACCGCACCAGACAAGCCTGTGGTGCCGGAGATGCGGTTGAAGGGGTCGTCGTCTTTTTGTTTTCTGAGATGGTGGATCAGCAGAATCGCGATCCTGTTTTGATCCGCCAGCCTTTTGAGGGCGGTCAGGTCTGCGTAATCATTTGCGTAGGAGTTGTCCACAGCAGACCTTCGGATCATCTGCAGGGTATCGATGATGATGAGCACCGTGTCGGGATGCTCAAGGACAAACTGCCCGATGCGCTCCTCCAGTCCCTCGCCCAGCCGAACGCTCTCCTCACAGAAATGTACGTTGGGAGGTGCGTCCCCGGTGATGTCGAAGAGGCGGTTTTGAATGCGCAGGCGGCTGTCCTCAAAACAGAGGTACAGGGTTGTTCCCTGCTGTACCTTGCTGCCCCAGACCTCCTCTCCCTTTTCAACCGTGACCGACAGCCACAGTGCCAGCCAGCTCTTGCCGGACTTCGGCGCACCGGCAAGCAGATGCAGACCGTGGGACAGCAGTCCCTCCACCACAAAGCGGATGGGCGACAGCGGCTGGTTCATCAGGGTTTCTCCGTCGATGATGTGAAAGCGTCCCGTCATGTTGTTCCTCCTTCTTGGCTTGATTTTGAAAAGTCCCTCTACGATATTCCCGGTTGAGGAGAGGGGTTGTACCATTAATTCTTAAAATATTTTATCCCTCTACTATTTATCCCGTTCCAGAGGGCTGCTGCACGTAATTATTATTAAAATTTATAAGACCCCCTCACTACTAATCCGGTTTCATAAAGGGGTCTACAAAAACAAAACGCAGAAGTGCCGCCCATTTTTCACGGGCGGCACTTCTGACTGATTCGGAGTATAAAGATGGGCGTAATTCTTACTATCGAATCACGCCCAATTCCCGGAGCAGGGAGACGCAGTCTTTCGCTCCCTGCAGATACAGGTATCTGATTTGGTGGCCGGAGAGAATATCCATTGTGTCGTGGTATTCCTCCAAGGTATCCTGCGCATCCTGGCTGAGGTGGGAAACACAGTCCCGCACCTGTACGCTGAGTTCAATCCTCCGAAGTACCAGTTCATTGACTTCGGGGTTCTCACTTCGCTGCCGCTTGTGGCCTCGCTCTGTTAGCTCCGTGATAACCATTTCCAATATCTCATCGTACTGCATGGCTGACTCCTTTCCACTTGCTTTGAGACGCATCCGATTCTCAGCAACACAACATACCACAACCTGCTGACAGAAGCTATTATAAAATATTCACAATTTTAAATCTGGAGGATTCTGCTTTATTATGGCAGACAGAAAGCCCCCACAAACTTTATTTCAGACTTTGTTAGAATGGGTAGAGTGCATAAGAGAACAAGTACCACAGCACTATATAGTGGGGATAGCCGCATGGGAAGCGGTAGGTTTCACGGCTGAAAATCTGCTTTAAATTCTCTCAATTTTCAATCACTGTCCATCGAATTATGATGGAGCAATACCAGAAAAAACCGTTATTGTGGCGGCTGAGTAGGTATGCACCAATATGTGAAAGAAAGCCTAACGGCGGTTTTGAGATAAATCAAAGCCGCCGTTTTCTATACTATATAATGGAATCATGTGCAGTCTGATTACGTTTCCGCCAGGCTTAAATATCCGCGGTCCCGCGCCAGTTTAATAGCAGCCATCTTACTGTTGACGCCGAGCTTCTGATAGATATTCCTGAAATGCGTCTTTGCTGTTTCCTCCGATATGTAAAGGCGTGCCGCCAATTCCTTCCTGTTCAGGCCCTGCGCCGACAGCGACAGGATGTCCATCTCTCTCTGTGAGAGGGCGGCTGCCGGAAAGCTATGGCCCAAAGCCGAGCCTTCATATTCCCGGCAGAGCGTCAGGACACGGTTAAAGAAACCATTGCCGGGATTTTTCGGGACAATCATTTTCAGCATTCCCATGATGTGGGGCGCGTTTTCCGCAAAAGGCAGTACCAGGTAATCCTCCTCCGCATCCGCCAATGCTGTTTCCAAAATCGCCGCGCCGGATTCCATCCCGTACAACTGGCAGCGGGAAACAGCCGCAAATATCCGGGTGTGGAGCAAGCCGAGGCGGTTGCTGAATACGGAAAAGGCTTCCTCAAACTGTTCGATCCGGCTTTCAAGCTCCTCGTATTTCCTCAGAGCCAGAAGTGTTTTCCCATAAACAATGTAATTGAACGCAATGCCCTGGGCAAAGAAGTCGGAGGGCTTGATTTCTCCGATTTGCAGCCAGGAGGGAATCTGCTCCGGCTGGCCGAGGCAGGCAAACACATACCCCCTGCACAGATCAACCGTCGTGTTGTAGACAGGGCTGCTGCTCCGTTCAACCTCGCGCTCCATCTGGGAAAGCAGGACCAAGGCTTCCGGTATTTTACCTTTCGCCAGACGCAGGCGGATGAGCGCAAACCTTGCGCAGATCACAATGCCGGTCTGCGCCGCCGCTTCCGCCTTAGCAATTGCTTTCCGGCAGTGAGCCGCCACATGCTCCAGGCCGCCGGTTTCCAGCGCATATTCCGCCAGGGCCAGCGCGTCGCTCCCCGCTCCGCAGCCGCCGGAAAATTTGGCGTAGCCCACATCTTTGGAAAGCAGCTCCGCTAACCCACGGAAACCGCCCTTGTCCCGGTAATACAGATACAGATAATGGGGGGAGGCAAAGGTAAACTCGTTTCCCGGCAGGGTAATGTAAGAATTCCGGCCGTTCAGCAACCGGGCAATTTCTTCATCGGAAGCGATCATGGCGGCCACATCATTAAACACCGTGAACTTGCGCACAATCAGGATTTCACCGAGAATCCGGTTCCGGGAGGTTTCATCCAAACCCTCCAATGCGATGTAATGCCGTTCCAGCTCCTCCAGCCGCTCTCCCCATCCTAAAGCCGCATTCTCCCTGCCCAAAAGGATGGAGTAAAAGATATAGAGCAGATAGGCAAAGGGATAGCGAAATAAAAGTGCACGGGGAACGCTGCCAAACATATCGTCAGCGCCTTCAAAATCCAGCCATTCGTTGCGGATATTTTTCGGCTCGTTCAGATGGGCAAGGATGTCCTCCTGCCTGCCCGCCTGATTCAGATAGCGGTAGGCGGTCAGAAATTCCTGATGGTCCAGCAGCCAGTCGCCCAGCCGTCCGTACAAGGCGCAAAGCTCTTCCCCGGAAAACGCGCTTTTGCGCCGGAGGTAATTTAGCAGCACCTGATGGATATGATAGGTTCCCGTTCTTTCCTCATAAAAAACAAAGGCGTTTTCCCTGTTCAAAAGCTTCAAACGCTGCGGGGCGTCCTCTGCCCGTGTGACCATGGCGGCCTGCTCCGCCGTGAACTCCTCCATAATGGAGAGCCGCAGCAGAAAATCCTGCATGGCATGGTCATAGCGGGCAAACAGCGCCCGTTCAATCATGCTCTCCATGGTTGTGTTGATACCCACCGGAATCCCATTCTCAAGTCCCAGGAGCAGAATATAGGCGAAGGATATCCAGCCATCGGTGTGCTGCCACACCTGAAGGAAATCCGTTTCCGAGATATGCTCCCGCATCATCCGGCAGTAATCCCCCAGTTCCTCCCTCGTGAACTTCAAAAGCTGTCTTGGCAGCAGGCAGCACTGTCCCCTGGAAAGCAGCTCCACAAAATCAAGGCCGGTGGTATCCCTTGTGACCAGAAGGATGGACAGCCCATCAAACTCCTCCTGGGCAAGCCGCAGAAGCAGGCTGTTCAGACGGGCGTCCCGCGCCAGATGATAATCGTCCAGCACCATCAGGTAATTCTCTTCAAATCTTACTCCGCCAAGGACATGCAGCACCCGTTCCATCTGCGGCGCGTCCGAAGGCAGGCCAAGCGCTTTGAGCACGGTCCCCGCCTGAGTGTCCATTTCCGTGATGCTGTCCGTAAAGCTGTCCCAAAAGGCAGTTTCCGAATAGCTTAAATCGGAAAAGGTGAACCAGAAAGGACGGACGCTTTGATTCCGGGTAAACATTTTTACCGCCGTCGTCTTTCCATAGCCCATGGGGGCTTCCAGAATGGTGAGGGGGTAATCGAAAACAGAAAACAGCACGGTGTCTATCCGTGCCCTGCTCAATATCCGTTTGTTTCTCATTTCTTTCACATCCCTTGTCCGGCGACTGTTTTGAGTCATATAAGTTATATAAATGATGCCGCATTATAGCACAAATATTGTGAAAAATCCAGAAAAACATAAGTTCGGGAGGGGTGCGGGGTGGTAGGTAATAATTCGCCGCCGGCTGATAGACGGCGGTAAAAATCAACGGTGCATCATCATGTTATTTTTCAAAAAATGCAGAGAAAAAATCCCCCTTTTGGGGGATACTCTCCCTTTAAAAATTTTCTTACACTGATAAAAGTATCAGTTTGCCCCAAGGCAATGTAGAAAGAAGGAGTCACAGATGAAAATTACAAATGTCAGTCCGATGGATGATTACAAGCTTCTCATCGACTTTGAGGAAGGCAATCAGGTAATCTTTAATATGCAGCGGATGGTGGAAACGCTCCCTTATCTCAGGCTTCGGAATGAGGAAGTGTTTCGGGCGGTACGGTTTGAGGACAAAGCCGTCTATTGGGATCCCCCGGACGAAAAACCGGAGATTTTTCCGTTGCATATCACCGTGGACACCATTTTGTTCACGCTGCGATAGAACTGTTCGGAAGATTTAAGATTGTTTGCACACAAAATAGCGGAGCATTTAGAGTAGCTCCAGCAAGCAAAGGGAGGGAACTCATATGAGTTATTACATTCCATACCGGCGTCTCTTGGCGATGGCGCTATCCATCGTCATGGTGCTGGGGATATTGCCGGTTCCAGCAGCGGCGCAGGAGCTGCCCGGCGGAACAAACGGCGAAATTATTGCCTTTGAAACACTGCCGGAAGAAACGGCAACCCAGACTGTACCGCTTGGTACATCCCTGGAAAGCCTGGATTTACCCGAGACCCTGGCGGCTGTGGCGCGCGTTGCCACGGCATCAGATGCAGAGACGCCGGAGCAGGATTCCGGTGAGCAGGAGAGACGACAGGAATCAGAACAGACAACGCAATCCATTTCGGTGATATGGAGCTCTGAGCCGGAATATGACGGTAATACGGCGGGAGTATACACCTTTGCGCCAAGCGTTGAGCTACTGGAGGGACTGACTCTTGCGGACGGCGTGAGCGCACCGACTATTATCGTGACAGTGGCAATGGTACTGCCCCTGCGGCCTATAATGGCACTGGCGGCGAGCAATGTCGACACCGAGAACTATGCCTTTGATGCTGGCACCGGCACACTGACCATCAAGACCAACGGTGGCGCTACCGGCCTCGGTACGCCTACCAGCTGGCGAAATGACACTAATTTCACCGCAGGCGACGTCAAATCGGTTATCTTTTTAGATAGCGTTACGGATATCCGCTATAACGTGTTTAGCAATTGCCCCACAATCGAGTCGGTGACGATTCCTTCCTCGGTGTACGTCATCAGAGGGGACGCATTTGCAAACTGCACGGGGCTCTCGTCGTTAACGCTGGCGGAGGGTCTTAAGTCCATCGAATACACCGCCTTCGGCGGTTGCACTGGTCTTACGTCATTGACGCTTCCGGCCTCGGTGATAGCCATAGGTAACGGTGCGTTTATGAAAAGCACAGCGCTGACCCTCACGCTGACGGGCGGCAGCCCCCCGACCTTTCACGGCCCACTTTGGGCACAGGGTCCATGTGTATTACCCCGCCTCATGGGGCCCCTCGGTGCCCAACCTGAACGCCGATGGCAACGCCTCCGCCATCGTTGATATCAAGGAAATCCCCGGCATTGTCGCACCCGTGCAAGGCAATACGCCGGTGAGTACGATTGCCGAAACGGCGCAGTACACGGGAAGCGTCACCTGGAGCCCCGCGGATAAGCCCTTTCAGTCAAACACAGCCTATACCGCAACCATTACCCTGACGCCGAAAACGGGTTGCGCACTGACGGGCGTGGCGGCAGATTTCTTTACCGTAGCGGGTGCGACGAATGTATCCAACGCCGCCAATTCGGGGGTGGTTACGGCACAATTCCCCTCGACAGGCGCATACTCTATCACCGAGCAATTCAATCTTACCCCCGGCGGCACTTATTATTTTGACATGTCCGGGCAGTCTCTTGCAGGTGCGAACCCGCTCCTGCCCGACACCAGCCAGCATTGGGTACCCTTTACCTACGCGGGTACGGTGAATGCCTATTCCCGCGCATCGGCGGGCGTCAGTACGGCAGAAGACGTATCAGTCAATGATCGCAGCCTGTTTATTGCGGATTACATTTTGACAAGCAACTATCCGTGGGATCACCTGAGCACCTGGGGCTACATCTTCGGCACGCCCTACAGCCGGGGCGGCGTTTCTTACCTTCTGCGTTCCCTGTCCGCGGGCAGTGCGGACAATGGATTATCCGGAGCTATGCAGCGGGGGAACCCGGTCAGCAACGAATGGGACCAGATTCTGAATAAGAACTCCGGCTATATTAAAAACTGGAGCGGCGTCTATTCCTGGGGGCAAGATACCATATACCAGCAATACGGCATACAAACCTTGAGGTCAAGGCGCGGGGACAGCTCCGCCCGCAACTGGAGTTCCGCTTCCTACCAGGGTGTTGGTGTTGGCGGCTACCGGCCTGCCCTTGAGATCACATCCGCACCCGGGACCGAGTTGAAAACCGTTACCTATGATATGGGCGGCAATGGCACCCTTGGCAACGGCTCACTGACCTCCGCCACGGTCGTCTATACCGGCACGCTGACCTTGCCGGCAATCTCGTCGACAAATGGCTTTCATTACGCAGGCACGGGTGATGGTACGCTTGGCTGGTATGCCGGCGGTACATTTTACGCGCCGGGTGCAACGCCGGTTCTTGCCACAGGCACGACACTGACGGCAGGCTACAGCGGTATAGCCCCGAGCATCACCACAACGTCCCTGCCGGGAGGGACTGTCAGCACAGCCTACAGCCAAACGCTCGCCGCGACCGGCACCGCGCCTATCACGTGGAGCATCGACAGCGGTATCCTGCCGGGCGGCCTGAGTCTGAACGGCATCACCGGCGAAGTATCCGGTACACCAACCACAGCGGGCACCTTTTCCTTCACGGTGAAGGCAGCTAACAGCGCAGGCAGCCAGACCAAAGTGCTGAGTATCACCATCAATCTGCCGCCTGCTCCCCCCGAGCAATTCAGTCTTGCCCTCGGCGGCACCTATTATTTCAACCTGTCGGCGCAGGGTGTGCCGGACACAGTGAATACCGCGCTGCCAGATGCCAGCCTGAAATGGGTGCCCTTCACCTACGTAGGCACGGTGACTGCCTACTCGCTGACCGCAAGCTCCAGCGGCGATGCATCGGCATCCGCCAATGCCGCGGCAAGCGACCGCAGCCTGTTTGTGGCGGATTACAATATATCGCATACAGTCTCGTGGGATGCCCTGAACGGCACAGGCCTGATCTTCGGCAAAGCTTACAATGCCGGCGGCGTTGCCTACACGCTGCGTTCCCTGTCGGGCGGCAACGAAGATAATGGACAGTCCGAAGCCGATCGGCGGGGAACGCCGGAAACGAACGAGTGGGATCAGATTCTGAATAAGAATGAAGCTTATCTTAAAAATTGGAGCGGGATATTTTCATGGGGACAGGATACGTCGGTATCCTTTGCGTCGTACCGTGCGCTGCGGGGGTACTCCGGCGCGCGCTATTGGGGTTACATTTATGGTAACGGCCACGGTGCGAATTTTGGGTTCCGGCCCGCCCTTGAAATTCTGAACCCTGACACACTGGACTCTGACGGCCTGAAAACCGTTACCTATGACATGGACGGCAACGGTACCCTTGGCAGCGGCTCGCTGACCTCCGCTACGGTCGTCTATACCGGTACGCTGACCCTGCCGGAAATTACGGGAGCCAACGGCTTTACCTATACCGGCACAGGCACAGGAACCCTCTGCTGGGATGACGGAACTACCCTGCATGAAGCCGGCACGACACCGACACTGGCATCAGGGTCAATCTTAAAAGTGCGGCTTGTTCCGATCAGCCACAACATTACTGTCCAAAACGACGGCAACGGCACAGCAAGCGCCAGCGCCGCAACCGCTGTCGCAGGAACTGAAATCACGCTGACCGCAGCACCGGACACAGGCTATCAG
>JAEWML010000083.1 GCA_023393155.1 Bacillota bacterium | reverse complement strand
CCCTGTTCCTTACCCGGACCATCTCCACCGCCGTGATGATTGCGGTACAGGTGGTGACCATCGGCCTGATGACAAAGGTGCTGGGGCACTTTGGAAGGAAGGCAGCGGTATGAACCTTTCGGAGGCGCTGGAATTTATCCACGCCACCTCGTGGCAGGGGAGCCGCTTGGGACTGGAGCGTATTGAAGCGCTGATGGAGCTGCTGGGAGCCCCCCAAAAGCGCCTGAAGTTCATTCATGTGGCGGGGACCAACGGAAAGGGCTCCGTGTGCGCCATGCTCTCGGAGATTTTGACCCGGGCGGGCTATACCACCGGGCTTTACACCTCGCCCCACCTTTTTCGCATCAACGAGCGGATGAAGGTGAACGGGACGGACATCTCTGACGAGGAACTGACCGACCTTGCCCGGCAGGTGAAGCCGCTGGTGGACGGGATGCCGGACCAGCCCACGGAATTTGAGCGGATTACCGCCATGGCCCTGTTGTATTTTCAGCAAAAGAACTGCGACGTGGTGGTTCTTGAGGTGGGTCTTGGGGGACGGCTGGATTCCACCAACGTCATCGACGCGCCGGATGCGGCGGTGATTACCCACATTGCATTGGAGCACACCGACGTGCTGGGAGATACCCTGACGAAAATTGCCGGGGAGAAGGCGGGCATCATCAAGCCGGGTGCGGAGGTGGTGCTCTCCGCCCAGACGGAGGAAGTGGAGGCCGTGGTGCGCCGCGTCTGCGCTCAGCGGGGCTGCGCCCTGCGGATGACCGATCCCGCCGCCCAAACGCCGATTGCCCACGATCTGGACGGGCAGACCTTTGATTACCGGGACCGGAAATCCCTCCGCCTGCGGCTGATTGGAAACTATCAATATCAAAACGCCGCCGTGGCATTGGACACCGTGGACGTGCTGCGGGAGCGGCGGGGGTACGTCATCCCGGAGTCCGCCGTGCGGGAAGGGCTTTTGGCCGTGAGCTGGCCGGGACGGTTTGAAATTCTGCAAAAAAACCCGCTGGTGCTGGTGGACGGGGCTCACAACCCTGACGGGGTACGGGAGCTTGCCGGGTGCCTTGAAGCTTATCTGCCGGGGCGGAAGCTGACCATGGTGATGGGCGTGATGGCGGACAAGGATTACGACGATATGATTCGCACCATGGCGCCGTTTGCAAAGGAATTTGTGGCGGTGACGCCGGAGAGCGAACGGGCGCTCCCATCCCGGGCGCTTTGTGAGAGAATTGCGGAGCTTACCGGGCTTCCCGCCCGGAGCGGCGGCGATGTGAAAAGCGGCGTGGCCATGGCGATGGACGGGAAGGGCCCGGAGGATATTGTCTGTGCATTTGGATCGCTGTATCAGGTGGGCGAAGTGCGCGCCTACTTCGGACGGACGGACTGACAAACAGCGGCGCGAAGACACGCGGCGCTTGTACGCAACTGGGGGCAGGCCGTCGGGGTCTGCCCCTGTTCGTTGCCCTGCCGACGTAAATATAGCTGGCGCGGGGCGGCGGGGGCGTGTATAATAGAGCTTAAAACAAAGCCGGAGTGTGGCTTTTTGAAGGGAAGGGACGGGCAATGCCGAAAATCGAAGTGCAGATGTTTGATATTCCCTGCGTGAAGCTGGACGGGGTGGAGGTTTCCTTCCCCTTCAAGCGGGTGGACGCGCTGTTTTACTACCTGATCTGCCGCAAAAGCGCCACGAGGCAGGAATTGGTGGAGCTTTTGTGGGAAGATTGCACGGAAGAGGTGGGCTATAAAAATCTGCGCCACACCATCTACACTCTGCGCAAGATTTTGGGGGCCGACCTGATTCTGACCACGCAGAAGACGGAGGTGCGGCTGAACCCGGAGCGGGAGCTGGCCTCCAATCTGGACCGGTGCGGTGAGGGCGAGGCCATTGACAAGCAGCGCTTTTTGCGGGGCTTCACGGTGAAAAATGCGCCCAACTTTAACGCATGGGTGGATCAGGTGCGGGAGCAGATGGCCGCCCGAACCCTCAGCGATTTATCCGATGGCGCGGCGCAGGCCCGGGCGGCGGGCGATCTTGGAAGGGCCGAGCGGCTGAGTCTTGAATACCTGAACCGGGATGGGCTGGACGAGAAGATGGTTATGTTTCTGATGGAACTTTATCAGCAGGAGGGGCGGTATTACAAGGCGGCAAACCTTTATCAGCGGCTGAAGGACAAGCTGGCGGAGGAACTGGGTATCACGCCGCTGCACGAGACAGCCGCGCTGTACTACGAAATTGTGAACCAGTGGAACCGCACCACAGAGGACGCGCCCAGCCGCCCCGGCCCGGAGATGACCGCCAGCCGCGCCGCGCTGGTGCGGAAAATGCAGGAGCGGTATCGGTTGTTCCAGGAGGGGTACGAGGTTTCCTCGCTGCTGTTTTACGGCGAGGCGGGCAGCGGTAAGAGCTATCTGCTGCAATCCTTTTTGCGCGGCGGGGATTTTTCCGACGCGCTGGTGCTAAAGGGCGGCTGCTCCCAGCGGCAGGCGGGGGTTTATCTGGAGCCGTGGAAAAACGTGATGCTCTCGGTGGCGGAGGAGATGGCCCGGCGGAACGTGCAGATTCCCGAAACCACCCGCCGCACCATCGCCCGGGTGTTCCCGGTCTTTTCCGACGGGGAAGAGGCCCGGCGGGAGCCGGGGGAGTTCAAGCAGAACCGCTGCGGCGCGCTGGTGACGGACGCGGTGGCATTGCTGCTGTCACTGGCGGCCCACCGGCGGAAAATTCTTCTGGTGTTCGAGGATTTGCAGTGGATGGATTCGGCCAGTCAGGACCTGCTCAGTCAGGTGGTCCGCAGGCTGGGAGGAACTCAGCTTTTGCTGCTTGCCACAAGCTGGACGCTGAACGTGGACGTGAATTTCATGCTGGACGAGGCGGCGCTGGAGCGGGTGTGCATCCCCTGTCTCACACGGGAGGAGACGGACGAATATTTGGACGCGGTGCTGGGCGGGGATTTGCCTGTTCCCCTGCGGGGCCGCATTTACGAGGCCACGGGCGGCAATCCCCGGCTGCTGGCGGCTGCTGTTGAAAACCTGCGAGGCAAGGAGCCTTCGGAGAACACGCTGCCGGACGAGGGCGGCATCCTTCGCCAGCGCATGGCGGGCTTAAGTGCCCAGGCGCTGCACCTTGCCAACGTCCTGGCCCTGTTTCAGGACAAGACCCCCTGCCGCCTGCTCTCCGAGATCACCGGCTATCAGACGGCGCAGCTTTACGCCCTCTCCGTGGAACTGGAGGAGCACTCCCTCATTGGAGAGCGGCTTGTGGACGGAGAGAGCTATCTGGAATTTCTTCATCCCCATATGCGGGAGGCGCTGTATCAGGCTCAGTCCTATTTTCAGCGTCAGCCCCTGCACATGAAAATCGCGGAGTGTCTGCGGGAAACCCTGCGGGAGGGGGATGCGTCCGGGCTTGCGCGGGTGGCGGCCCATTACCGGGCGGGAGGAGACGGATTGAAGGCCCTTTGCTGCGAGATCGAGGCTCTTTACTGGCGGACGGGGCAAAGCTGCGATATTCCGTCTCTGGCGCCTGTGGACGCGCCCGCATCCTTGCCTCGGACAGGGGAGACGGTGGAGGACGAGGTAAAGCGGCTGGAGCAGGAGCTGGAGCGGCTGCGCCGCCAACTGCCGCCGGAGGAGAGAGGGACGCTGGCGGGGCCGGAACGGCTGCTTTTGTGCGCCAAGGCCCGGACGATGATTTACGCCGGGCAGTATCAGGAGGGGCTGGCCGTCACGGACGACCTGCTTCGGGCTTTGACGCCCTGTGCCCCGGAGGACACGGAGCTGCTGCTGTGGGCGCTGCGCCAGCGGATCACCTATCACATCAAAACCGATCAGGCTGCGCCGGAATATATCGTCCGTGGCCTTGAGATTGCGGAGGAATCGGGCCTGAAGCGCCAGCGGGCCTGTTATCTGCTGCTGCGGGGCATCGACTTCTGCAAGGAGGGAAGCTACAAAAGCTGCGACTATTTCCTCCGTCAGGCATTGGAGACGATTGACCACCCGGAACGCTATCCTATGTTCTGCGCCTATGTGGAGGCGTGGCAGGGAGAGTGGAAGCGCCGCCAGAAGGACTTTGCCGGAGCCTGTGCGTTCTATCAGTCGGCGGCGGACCGGACCGAGGGAATGGATCCATGGCCCGGCAGCGGCTTTTTGTTCGCCTGCCACGCGCGGGCGGCCATGGCCATGGGAGATCACGAAAAAGCCCGGCTGCTGCTGGCGCGGGCTATGGCGGCCTTTGCAAAAACCGGAGAGCTTTCCGGTAGAGGACTGACCGAGGCCTATACCGCCTATTACGCCGCGCAGGACGGAAATTATGCCCGGGCGGTGGAGCTGCTGGCGGCCTCGTGGGACTCCGCAAGCCGTCTCAGCTCGCTGGTGGAGCAGGGGATTCGGGACAGCGTGCTGGCCCGGCTGCGCCGGGAGCTGGACCAGAACCACATCTTTGACAACGAGCTGGACCGCTACCTCTACCGCCCCTTAGACATCTATTGCCACCGGGGGATGCAGCGGCTGCGGGGCGTGAAGGGCGCGTATGAATTTGACGAGCTGGAGGACTGTTTGAAATACAGCATCCGGCAGGCGAAGCCCCTGACGGTGGAGAACCTTTACAG
>JAEWML010000081.1 GCA_023393155.1 Bacillota bacterium | reverse complement strand
TCATGGTCCTGACCTATTTTTATGCAAAGAAGATGGGCATTAAGGGCGAGAAAAGATGCGGCCTGAGAGAGATATGGGTCGCTTTGAAAGAGGCCGTCTGGGCCATCATTATGCCCATTATCATCATCGGCGGCATTGTGGGCGGTATCTTTACCCCCACCGAAGCGGGCGCCATCGCAGTTGTGTACGCGTTCTTTGTGGGCATGTTTGTCTACAAAGAGTTTACTCTGCCAGATATTCCTAGGATTTTCCAGAAGTCCGCCGGTATGACCGCCATGTCTTTGCTGATCGTCGCGGGCGCAGCCATTTTTAGCTTCCTGGTGGCCTTTGCCAAGGTGCCGCAGGCGGTGATTTCCTTCCTGACCGGCATCACAGACAACAAGTACATGATCCTAATCCTGCTGGTGCTGTTCCTGCTCCTTGTGGGCATGTTCATAGAGACCATTGCCGCAACGATCATTGTTGCACCGATTCTGCTGCCCGTTGCCGCGCAGTATGGGATTGACCCCATCCAGTTTGCTTTGGTGATGGTCATTACTTTGGTGTACGCGGGCGTAACGCCTCCTGTGGGCGGCGTACTGTTCATTACCATCGGCATTGCGGAGGTGAAGCTCAAGGATACTCTGAAATATCTGATGCCCTATCTGGCGGCGGTGTTTATCATCGTTCTGCTGTGTATCTTTGTGCCCCCGGTTTCCACATTCCTGCCGACTCTGCTCTTCGGCTGATTCTCAAAAAAGACGGGCAGAATTTTAAGTTCTGTCCGTCTTTGTTTCACCGTCCAGATTGCTGAATCTATGGGAGGCTTTTTATGAAAGCGCTGGTAAAAACAAAACTTGGACCTGACTGCATGCGATACATGGATATGCCCGAGCCGGTTCCCGGCGCCGACGACATCAAGGTGAAGATTTTTGCCTGTGGTATCTGCGGCACGGATATTCATCTGATGCACGACCAATACCCCAGCAAGCCGCCGATTATCACCGGCCATGAATTTTCCGGCGTGGTGTCTGAGGCGGGCGCGAATGTGACCGATTTCAAGCCCGGTGACAGAATTGTGACCCTGACCGCCGTGGACACCTGCGAGGAGTGTGAGTGGTGCCGTCAGGGCCTTCGGATGCTGTGTCCCGCGCGCAAGAGCGTGGGCAGCGGCTGTAACGGCGGCTTTGCCGAATACGTGGTAATCCCCGCGAAGCACGCGTTCCACTTGCCCGATGGCATCGCCATGGAAACGGCGGCGCTTTGCGAGCCGCTGGCCTGTGTGTGCCGCAGCGTCTGCGAGCGCGCGTCCGTCAAGGCCGGGGACTTCGTTCTGGTCGCGGGTGCGGGCGTTATGGCCCAACTGACGGCGCAGGTGGCGATGGCCAACGGCGGCGTGGTGATTATGACCGGACTGAAAAATGACGCGGAGCGATTTGCCATGGCCAAGCGGCTGGGCGTTTTTGAGACGCTTTACGTGGACGAGGGCGATCCGCTGGCCCGCGTTATGGAGCTGACCGGCGGCATGGGCGCGCAGTTGGCGTTTGAGTGCTCCGGCGCGGCCGCCTCCGCGAAATTCTGCCTGGAGGCGCTGATGAAAACCGGCCAGTATATTCAGGTGGCAATTCCCGGCAAGCCCATTCCCTTCGATATGGATATGGCGCTGTATAAGGAGATCACCATCTCCAACAGCTACGCCTCCGAGCGCACGTCATGGCTGATTGCCCTGCGCCTGCTGGAGAAAAAGCTGATCAACATCGCGCCTCTTGCAAGCTCCGTCCTGCCCCTGACCGAGTGGGAGGAGGGCTTCCGCCGCACGATTGTGAAGGAGGGCTTCAAGGTCCTTCTGATGCCCCATCCCGAAGTCCTGAAAGAATCCGAGTAAATTGCTTTGCGCATTAAGGAGGTTTTTCAATGAATGAAGAAACAACGAAAACATTGGACGTTCTGGCGGCGGAGATCCGCTTGGAGACGCTGAAGGTGATCCACTCTCTTGGCTTTGGCCATGTGGGCGGGTCCATGGATCTGGCGGAGCTGATGGCGGTGCTGTACGGCAAGGTCATGAAGTTCGATCCGAAAAATCCCCGGTGGGAGGATCGGGACTGGCTGGTGCTGTCCAAGGGCCACGCAGGACCGGTGGCCTACGCCACCTACGGTCTGATGGGCTTCTATCCCATGGAGGAGGCATACACCCTGAACCACCCGCACACGAGGTTTCCCAGCCACACGGACCGCAAGCTCACGCCCGGCGTGGACCTGACCACCGGATCTCTGGGACAGGGCGCGTCCAGCGCGGCGGGCGCGGCGCTGGGCAACAAAATCGACGGACGGGACAACCGCGTGTTCTGCGTGGTGGGCGACGGCGAGGCGGACGAGGGCCAGGTGTGGGAGGCGTTTCACTTTGCCTACGCCCACAAGCTGGACAATCTGGTGTATTTCATCGACAACAACGGCTATCAGTTGGACGGTAAGACCTGCGACGTGCTGGATCACGGCAGCCTTGCAAAAAAGGCGGAGGCCTTCGGCCTTTATACACAGGAGATCGACGGGCACGACGTGAACGCGATCTATGGCGCCATTCAGAACGCCCACGCGAAGAAGGGGACGCCCTCCTGCATTGTGCTGGACACCTGCAAGGGCAAGGGTGCGACATTTGCCGAGCCCAAGCACGACCACTCCTCTCAGCCCAACGGGGAGCAGTGGGCCGAGGCGCTGGCCGCGGCGGAAAAGGCTCTGGCGGACGCCAGAAACGCTTGAGGAGGGTAGACCGATGAACGTGAAACTGATTGGCAAGCATGAAAAAGATTCCCGGGCAAGCCGGGACGCCTTCGCTCTGCCCCTGAAGGAGCTGATGGCGCAGGACAAGAGCATCTGCTATGTGGACTGCGACCTGATGGGCTGCGTGAACACAAAGCAGCTGCAGGAGAGCTATCCTGAACGGGCGTTTCAGGCGGGCATCGCGGAGGGAAACGCCGCGGGCGTTGCCGCGGGACTGACCGCCACAGGCAAGAAGGTGTTTCTTCACACCTTTGGCATTTTTGCCTCCCGGCGGTGCTACGACCAGATCTATATGTCCGCGGCCTACGCCGGGTTGCCGGTGCATGTGATGGGCTCGGACGCGGGCGTGACGGCGGCGTTTAACGGCGGCACCCACATGCCTCTGGAGGACGGGGGCATGTACCTGAACATCCCCGAGAGCACGGTGCTGGACACGGCGGACTACGCCCAGCTCGAAAGCGTGGTGCGCCAGTTGCCGGGAATTACCGCCGGCGTGACCTATACCCGGTTCGTCCGCAAGGACGTGATGAAAATTTACGAGGACGGCAGCGAGTTTGAAATCGGCAAGGGCGTTGTGCTCCACGAGAGCGGAAACGATCAGGCCGCCATTATCACCTCCGGCATCATGGTGGACGAGGCGCTGAAGGCCTACGAGGCCCTTCAGGCCGAGGGAGTCTCCGTGCGGGTGATCGATATGTTCACATGGAAGCCTCTGGACGAGGAACTGGTGGCCAAGGCCGCCAAAGAGACGGGCGCCGTGGTGACGGCCGAGAACCACAACGTCACCTGCGGCCTTGGCAGCGCGGTGGCAAAGTGCCTGGCCCGCAGGCAGCCTGCAATTCAGGAGTTTGTGGGCATTCAAGACCGGTTCGGGCAGGTGGGTCCTCAGGATTTCCTGGTGGACGAATACGGCCTGCGAGCCGCCGACATCGTCTCCGCCGTGAAAGCGGCCATCGCCCGCAAGTGAGCTTCGGATACCCGGCGGGAGCCTGCCGCTCCCGCCGGTGGCCCTGTGCGCGGCACAGGTATGAAAGGAAGAATAACAATGGATAAGTTTTCTGCTTCTCTGGTGGCGGACAGAAGAGAGATTGTCTTCGCCCCCACCGTGTATAAATTCCAGCGCTTTGCGGAGCTGGCTCAGGAGTTTGGCCTGAACGAGCGGGACGTGGTGCTGTGCAACGCGTCGGTCCACGCGTCCTATATGAAGGATCTGGGCCTGAAGTGCCAGTTTGTCTTCCGGGACAAATTTGGCTCCGGCGAGCCCAGCGAGGAAATGATTCAGAATATGTACGACGCCATTCCCTACGACAGTTACGACCGTGTTGTGGCCGTGGGCGGCGGCGCGATTCTGGATTTGAGCAAGCTTTTAGGCTGCCGGCGGCCGGACACGGTTCACAACCTGTTCTTCAAGCGCTTCCCCGTGGTCCACGAGAAGGACGTGATCGCCATTCCCACCACCTGCGGCACCGGCAGCGAGTGCACCAATATCTCCGTCGCCATCGTCAAGGACGAAAAGGACGGGCAGCTCACCGGACGGGAGACGAAGCTGGGTCTGGTGTCCGACGACATCATCCCCAACCGTGTCTGCCTGATTCCGGAGCTGCTCCGGCCCCTGCCCTATAAGCCGTTTGCCTGCTCCGCCATCGACGCGCTGATCCACGCCACCGAGTCCTTCCTCTCCCCCCACCGCAAGACCATGACCTCGGAGCTTTTCAGCGAGAAGGCCATGGATATGCTCCTCAAAGGCTTCAAACTGATCAGCGAGCAGGGCGAGGAGGCCCGAATGGACTATCTGGACGAGTTTGTCACGGCCTCCTTCTACGCGGGGATTGCCTTTTTGAAGGCGGGCTGCGGCCCGGTTCACGGCATGAGCTTCCCTCTGGGCGGGACGTATCACGTGCCCCACGGGGAGAGTAACTACATGCTCTTCGGCGCAATTTTGAAGTATTATGACGAGAAGAATCCCGACGGCGAGATTCTGAAATTTAAGGAGCTGGTGGCGCGGATTCTGGGCTGCGCGGCCAAGGACGCGATTCCCACACTGAACGCGCTGCTTGGGCGGATTTTGCCCCTGCGTCCCCTGCGGGAGACGGGCTTTTCGGAGCAGGACATTGTGGAGTTCCCCAAGTCTGTGGAGATTAACCAGCAGCGCCTGATGAACAATGCTTATTATCCCTTCGAGCGGGCGGATATGGAGCGCATTTATCGGGAGTGCTATTGAGCGGAAGCGAGGAGAGAGTATTGTGAAAAAACTGGTACTGACGGGCGTTCAAAAAATTGAGATGATGGAGTGCCCCATTCCCGAGCCGGGTCCCGGACAGGCCGTGGTGCGCATCCGCTACGCGGGCATCTGCGGGTCCGATCTCCACGTGTTCGACGGGCTGAACGCCAACGCTAAAATGCCCCTGGTCATGGGCCACGAGGCCTGCGGCGAGCTCTATTCCATCAACGACGAGCGCGCCGATATCAAGGTCGGCGACAAGGTTTGCGCCCATACCATCAAGCCCTGCAACGGCTGCGAGTCCTGCACCGTAGGCCGGGAAAACCTTTGCAAACAGGTTAAAATCATGGGGACCAACTTTGACGGCGTATTCACCCAGTACATGCTGGTGGACGCCAACCGCCTGATCAAATTCTCCGACGATGTGGATATGAGGCTGGCCGCTCTGGTGGAGCCTCTGACTGTGGGGGTGCACGATGTGCGGCGGTCCGGCCTGCGGGCGGGTGAGGATGTGTTCATTGCCGGCGCGGGACCTATCGGCCTGATTATCGGCATGATGTGCAAGCTGTCCGGCGCGGCGCACGTGGTGCTGGGGGAGATGAATCCCGTCCGCATCCGGATGGCGCAAGAGATGGGCTTCACGGTGGCGAATACCACCGACCCCGCCGCGTTTCAGGCCGTGTGCGACGGGGCCACGGACGGCGAGGGCTTTGACAAGTCCTTTGAGATCACCTCTGTCCAGCCTGGGTTCGACCTGTGTCTGGCCGCGTTGAAAAAGGGTGGCGTGATGATTCAGGTGGGTATGCCCCCCAAGGGCACCGTCATGGGCGTGGATATCGACAAGATTATTTACAGCGAGTGCGAGCTGCGGGGCGTACGCCACCACACGATGTCGAGTATGCAGGCGGCCGCCAAGATCATTAACTCCGGCCGTATGAACGAGCAGCTTGAAAAGCTGGTTTCCGCCGTGTACCCCATGGATCGGTATGAGGAGGCTTTGGAAAAGGCCCGCACGGACAAAACCATGCTGCGCGTGCTGATGGACTTCTCCTGATGGACTGAAGAAATGAGGCCAAACGGCGGGCCGCGATTCTCGGGTCTCTTCGGACCGGGGACGGCGTGACTTTGAACTTTATAAAGCAGAGAGTCAACGAGAGGATTTGTTGACTCTCTGCTTTTTGGCATGCGCTCTTGTCCGTGCGCCACTCACGTTTACGCTTTTGGAATAAAACAGGCTCCGCGGCGGTTAAAATACTGTATCTGGTATCCCACGGAGATTACGCGCCCGACATGCCCCCGCTCGACGCGCACCGCTTTTTTGCCGCTCCGCTCTCTGCCCTGTTTTCCGTCGCTGGGCGGTGTTTACGGCGACCCGATGGGAAAAAGAGGAAAAGTGAGGATTTCTTATTGAAAAAACCCGCGCCTTGTCGTACAATTGTAAAATGTAAATTTTAAACGGTCTGTGACCGGAAGGGACTGGCGGGGACATGAAAAGGGGAGCGCTGTATGTGGCGGCATGCTATGCCGCTTGGGGAGTATTGCCCCTTTTTTGGAAAAACCTGGCGGCGGTGGACTCCGTATATGTACTGTCGGCCCGGATCTTCTGGTCCATGGCCATGATGCTGCTTTTGCTGACGGTCCGGCGGGAGTGGGGCGGCGTCCGGGAAGTGCTTGGCAGGCGGCGGGAGCTGCTGCGTCTGGCCGGAGCCGGAGCGCTGATTACCGTGAACTGGGGCCTTTATATCTGGGCGGTCAACAACGCCCACATTCTGGACGCCAGCCTTGCCTATTACATGATGCAGCCCCTGTCGGCTGTTTTGGGAACGGTGCTGTTCCGTGAACGCCTTACGCGGTTGCAATGGTTTGCCACGGCTTTGGCGGCGGCGGGTATTGCAATTGCCTCTTTCCGCTTCGGGGTGTTTCCCTGGGTGGCGGTGGTGATCGGCGGAAGCTTCGCGCTGTACAGCGCGGTGAAAAAGACGGTGAAGACGGACGCGAATGTGGCCCTCTTTATTGAAACCGCCGCCGTGACGCCGCTGGCCCTTCTCTGGATTGTGGTGGCGGATGCCCGGGGCGTCGGTGGCGTGGGGGTCCTCCACGGGGCGCAGTGGCTGCTTCTGCCCCTTGGCGGGGTAGTGACCACGATTCCGCTGATGCTGTTTGCCATTGGCATCAGGACCACGTCTTTGTCATTGTCCGGCGTGCTGATGTATATGAACCCCACGCTGCAGCTTTTGCTGGGTGTGCTGGCGTTTCACGAGGAATTTACCCTGACCCACGGAATTTTGTTCGGCTTCGTGTGGACAAGCCTTGTGATTTTCCTGATTTCCGACCATTTGAGACGGAAAAAAACAATAAAGGAGAGCGAACCATGCGAGTAATCACCGGCTCCGCACGGGGCAGACGGCTGAAAGAACTGGAGGGCATGGATACCCGTCCCACCACCGACCGGGTGAAGGAGGGCCTGTTCAGCGCCCTGCAATTTGAAATTGAGGGGCGCAGGGTTCTGGACCTGTTTGCCGGAACCGGCCAGCTTGGAATCGAGGCGCTGAGCCGCGGCGCGGCAAGCTGCGTCTTCGTGGACCGGCGGGCCGATGCGGTGAAGCTGATCCGGGAGAACCTGAAGGTCACCGACCTGACCGAACAGGCCAGAGTGGTGACGGGGGACTCCCTGGAGTACCTGTCCTCCTTAAAGGAGAAGTTTGACCTGATTCTGCTGGACCCGCCCTATGAAGCGGGGCTGCTGGAGGAGGCACTGGAGCGCATTGTCAGGTTTGACATTTTGTTGCCCCATGGTATAATTGCGGCGGAGGCTCCCGCTGAAAAAATCCTGCCTGAGCCGGCGGCCCCCTACCGGATGGGCCGCACCTACCGCTACGGAAGAATTGCCGTGACGCTTTTCCGCAGGGCGGGAGAGGGAGAGAGCGAGGAATCGGCCACATGAGAACAGCAATTTGCTCCGGCAGCTTCGACCCCATCACTCTGGGGCATTTGGATATTATCAGAAGGACGGCGGCCTGCTTCGACACGGTTTGGGTTTGCGTCAGTCCCAACGCGGCAAAAAAGAACCAGATGTTCTCTCCGGAGCAAAAGCTGCGGCTGGTGGAGGCGTCGATTGCGGAATACCCCAACGTCCATGCGGAGCTGTGGTCCGGCCTTCTGGCGGATTACGCAGTCCGCCACGGCGCGGACATCATTGTCCGGGGTGTGCGCAACGGCACGGACTGGGACATGGAGCGGGAGCTTGCCCGCATTAACGAGCATCTCTGCCCGGGACTGGAGACGCTGCTTTTGCCCGCGGCGGCAAAGTATGAACATTTCAGCTCGTCCATGGCGCGGGAGATGATTCGCTACGGGCAGCCTCTGGAGGAGTATCTGCCCGCTGCGGCGGCCGAGCTGGTGCGGAAGATGAGAGAAGAGACGAACAAAGAGGGAGCGTGAAGCCGATGGCCAACAATACAAATGACGTGAGCCGCCTGATCGATATGCTCTACGAGCAGATCGAAGACGCGAAATCCCCGGCGCTGAAGCCCAATATGAGCATGGTGGACCGGGATGAGCTGTTGGACCTGCTGGACGAGCTGCGCGCCCAGCTTCCCATCGAAATCAAGCGGGCACAGGAGCTGCTGGCCGCCCGGGACAAATTCGTGGAGGACGCGAAGCGGGACGTGGAGCGCATGATGCGTCAGGCGGAGCTGGAGGTCAAGGCCAAGGTGTCCGACAGCGAGGTTCTCACCGCCGCCCGGCAGAAGGCGCAGACCATCGTCAGCAACGCCGAGGAGCGGTCCAAGCGTCTTTATCAGGTGGCCAACGAATACGCCGAGGACGCGCTGGCCCGCACGGAGGAGGCCATTTCCATGGCGCTGGACGAGGTGAAGCAGTCCCGCATCCGCTTCCGCAGCGTTTCCGCCAACAAGATGCAGGAGCAGCGCCGCCGTCTGGACAATCCCGACGAGGGAACGAACGGCGATCCCCAGCAGGAGGAAGCCTGAAAAATTTGTGAAAAATCACTAGGACGGCACATGGGATTTTGCACAAATTCCCGTATCTGGTGTGTGAGTCTTTAAAAAAAGTTCCCCAACACAACATGTTGTGTTGGGGAACTTTTTTGCTTTATGTCAACAAATGCAACGCTTTGGAACATCTGTTTCAAAATACCCGATTTTCGTCAAAAACCAGCAAAAGAACAGAATTATATCCATTCAAAGATTCCAAAAAACCTCTTGCAATTCCACGGAAGTTTGATTATACTCAGAGATGTGAGTGGGGGCAAGTGGTGATAATAGGTGACAAGTGGTGAAAAGTCCACCTCAATCCCACAAAATGAAGGGGAGGGACCGCGCCGATGACGGGAACCAATCAGCACACAATCGACGCCAAGGGCCGTCTGGCCATCCCTGCCAAGCTGCGAGAGGAGCTGGGGGACGTGTTTTACGTCACCATCGGCCCCGACCCTTGTCTGACCATTTATTCCGACGAGAGCTGGGCGCGGCTGACCGAGAAATTTGAGGCGCTGCCCTATTCCAAGGCCCGCGCCCTGCGCCCGCTGTTTTCCAATGCCGTCCGCTGCGAGCCGGACGGGCAGGGCCGCATTCTGATTCCGCAGAAGCTGCGGGAATACGCCCGCTTGAAAAAGGACGTGTCGGTCATCGGCGTAAGCTCCCGCGCGGAGATTTGGGACAGCGCCACCTGGCAGGAGCTGGAGAAGCAGGAGCTGGAGAGCGGCAACATGCTCTCCGCCATGGAAGAGCTGGATTTCTGATATGGAGTATTTGCATAAGCCCGTGCTGCTCAAAGAGAGCATCGAGGCATTGAACATCCGTCCCGACGGAATCTACGTGGACGGGACCCTTGGCCGCGCCGGGCACTCAAAAGAGATTGCCCAAAGGCTGACAACCGGGCGGCTGATCTGCATTGACCGGGATGGGGCCGCCATTGACGCCGCGAAGGAACGGCTGGCTCCCTGGCTGGACCGGGTGACGCTGGTCCGGGGCAATTTTTCCGAGCTTGCGGAGATCCTGAAAAGCTGCGGCGTTTCCGCCGCGGACGGATTGCTGTTTGATTTGGGCGTGTCGTCTCCTCAACTGGACGACGCGGCCCGCGGCTTTTCCTACATGCACGACGCGCCGCTGGACATGCGGATGGACGCTTCCGCCCACCTCACCGCCCGCCGGGTGGTGAACGAGTGGAGCGAGGACGAGCTGCGGCGCATTCTTTATGACTACGGCGAGGAGCGGTACGCTCCCGCCATCGCCCGGGCCATTGTCCGCGCAAGGGAGGACAGGCCCGTGGAAACCACTCTGGAGCTGGTGGAGCTGATCAAGTCCGCCATGCCGTCCAAGGCCCTCCGGGAAAAGCAGCACCCCGCCAAGCGGAGCTTTCAGGCCGTCCGCATCGCCGTCAACGGCGAGCTGGACGCGCTGGAGCCCATGACGGAGGCTGCCGCGGAGGTTCTTGCCCCCGAGGGAAGGCTGGCGGTGATTACGTTTCATTCTCTGGAAGACCGCATAATCAAGCGGGCCCTGCTGGCGCAGGCCCGGGGCTGTACGTGCCCGCCGGAGTTTCCGGTATGCGTTTGCGGCAACAAGCCGAAGCTGAAGATTCTGGCCCGCAAGCCCATTGTCCCCGGCGAGGAGGAGCTGGCGGAAAACCCCCGCGCCCGCAGCGCGAAGCTCCGTGTGGCGGAGAAATGCGGGCCGTGACGGCGCGGAATGCGAAAGGAGCGGACGGTATGAGGCCCAGATTTGAGGAGATTTATACCCAGGGAACTCTGACTCAGACGGAGATTTGGGTGGACCATGAGACGGGCGTACACTATTTGTTCCACCGCAGCGGCAGCGCGGCGGGCTTAACGCCGCTGCTGGACCGGGACGGGAGTCCGGTGCTTGCGGAGAAGGAAGATTAGGGAGACGGCGTTCCCTGAAAACGCGCGAAGCGCGAACTGTGTGTGAAATATAAAGGATAGGAGGCATAGGCATGGCGGCTGCGGCGGCGCGGGATTTGCGCTATCCCCGGCGAGGGGCGACAAACGGCAATCTGGCATATGATCTGGACTTTGAGCTGCGGGAGCGCCAGTTGTCCCACGCGGGGGAATTGCCCCGGCGGCGGGAAGAGGCCGCGCCTGCCCCTCAGGTACGTTCTGCCGCTTCGGTGCAGGTCCGGGAACGGCAGCACGTTTCATTTCTGACGTTGCTGAGCTTTTGCGCCGTGGCGGCGCTGGCGGTGATGACGCTGCTGTGCTATGTGCAGCTTACAAGCCTGTCCAGCGACGTGGTGGCTTTGAACAAGGAACTGTCCCAGCTTCAAACCGAAAAGGTGATTCTCACCGCGCAGTACGCCCAGATGTTCGATCTGGACACGGTGAAAAAGGCGGCGGAGTCCGCCGGTATGGCCAAGCCCGGCAGCGGCCAGACCTATTATCTGGACCTCAGCGGCGGAGACAGCGCCGTGGTGTACAAGGAAAAAGAGGCGGGGCTGCTGGAGCGGCTTGCGGCTTCGCTGAACCACGGCGTTTACGCGGTGGTGGAATATTTCGACTGAGGCGCAATACAGTGAACAGGGGGAGTAAGAAGGAGGACCGCTCCTTCTTACTCCCTGAACCTTATCGGGACGCAAAAAGCGCCCTGCGTCGTTTTCAGGATGGAGGATATCAATGACAAAGCCAGGCAAACGCAGAAAAAGCGACGCCGCCCGCTGGGCAAACCAGACCGTCCGAAACCGGACGGTGCTGATGATGGGACTTTTGGGCATTGCGGTGTTTGTGGCGCTGCTGTTCAAGCTGTACAATCTGCAAATTGTGCGGCACGAGGAGCTTCAGGAAAAGGCCGTGGCCCAACAGACCCGCAGCGCGGTGGTCACCGCCTCCCGAGGCGCGATTTACGACAAAAACGGGGAAATCATGGCGGTTTCCGCCTCGGCGGAGACGGTGTGCATTTCTCCCCGGGATATTGAAAACAGCAAGGACACGCAGGACCCGGAGTTTGTGGCCCGGGGCCTTGCCCGCATTCTGGAGCTTGACGAGGCCGCCGTTCTCGACAAAATGGCGGATACGCACTCCCAGTACATCGAGTTGAAGAAAAAGGTGGAGCAAAAAACCGCCGATGAGGTTCGCCGTTTTATCAACGGGGAAATCGACGATGAGGGAAATGCTTTGACGAAGCTGGATGAGGATGGGAGGACCATCCTCATCAGCGACCCCTCCAAGCGCCCCGTCCGGCTTCAGGGTATTTTTCTTAACGCCGACTCCAAGCGCTACTACCCCTATGGAACGCTGGCCTCGCAGGTCATCGGGTTTGTAGGCAGCGAGAATACGGGACTGTACGGCCTGGAGGCCAAGTATGAGGATGTGCTGGAGGGCACCTCCGGCCTGACCGTCACCGCCAAGACCAACACCGGCGAGGATATGCTGTATCAATACGAGCAGTATTACGACGCAAAAAACGGAGACAGCCTGATGCTGACGCTGGATGTGAGCGTCCAGTCGGTCCTTGAAAAGGGCATTGAGTCTATGGTGGATAAATTCGGGGCGAAGAACGGCGGAACCGGCATTGTCATGAACGTGAAGACCGGCGGAATTCTTGCCATGGCCTCCTATCCCACCTTTGATTTGAACGACCCCTTCACCATCTATGACAAAAAGTTGAAAGCCCAGACCGAGGAGGATTTGGTGAAAGCGCTGGCCGGCCTTACGGAGGGGAGCGAGGAATACACCGCCGCCCGCAGTCAGGTGAACCGCGCGGCGCTGGGAGAGCAATGGCGCAACCGCTGCATCAGCGACACTTACGAGCCGGGCTCCACCTTCAAGCCCGTCACGCTGGCAACGGCGCTGGAGGAAGGGCTGGTAAACCTGAATTCCACCTTCAACTGCACCGGCTCCATCCGGGTGCCCGGCTGGAACAAGCCCATCTACTGCTCCAACCACAGGGGCCACGGTTTGCAGGATCTGATGAAGGCCACCGGAAACTCCTGCAACCCGGCTTTTATTACAATGGGTCTGAAAATCGGAACGGAGAAATATTATCAGTATCTGAAGTCCTTCGGCCTGATGGAGAAAACCGGTATCGACGAAATCAGCGAAACCACCGGCCTGTTCGCCAGCGAAAAGGACTTTGGCACCAACGTGGTGTCTCTGGCCTCCTATTCTTTCGGCCAGACCTTCACTGTCACGCCGCTTCAGGTCATCCGCGCACAGGCTGCCACCATCAACGGCGGCTACCTGCGCACGCCGTATCTGGTGGAGCAGGTGGTGGACGATCAGGGAAACGTCAAGTATCAGCACGACTCCACCCCCGTGCGTCAGGTGGTCAGCAAGGAGACATCCGACACCGTGCGCAAGTGCCTTGAATACGTGGTGGCCTCCGGCACCGGCAAAAACGGGCAGGTGGTGGGCTACCGCGTGGGCGGAAAAACCGGCACCGCTGACAAAACCGGCAACCCCGACAGGGAAGTTGTGGTGTCCTTTATGTGCTTTGCCCCGGCGGACGACCCGGAAGTCATCATGCTTATCACTATGGACACTCCCAGCCGAAACACCGGGGTCTACGTCTCCGGCGGCAACATGGTGGCGCCCACCGCCAGCTCCGTCATGGGTGAAATTCTGCCCTATGTGGGCGTGGAGCCGGACTACACCGCCGAGCAGATGGTGGGCGCGGACATCACCGTGCCCAACGTAGTGGGCCAGACGGCGGAGGCGGCAAAGGAGCGGATTACAAATCTTGGCTTTACCTGCCGCACCGTGGGCGAGGGGCCAACCGTTACCGACCAGACGCCCTTGGGCGGCTCCATTATTCCCGGCAGCGCGTCGGTCATCCTGTATCTGGGCGAGGAAAAGCCCGACACACCCAGCTCGGTCCCCAAGGTGGTGGGCATGACCGCCGCGCAGGCAAACGCGGCCCTTACCAACGCGGGACTGATTATGCGGGTGTCGGGCGCCACCTCCGCCAGCAGCGGAAATGTGTTTGCCCTGAACCAGTCTGTGTCGCCCGGGGCGGAGGTTCCGGCGGGAACGGTGATTACCGTGCAGCTTGGCGCGCAGGGAAGTATGGCGGACTGACAGGTTTTGCATGGTTTTGAGCACCTTCTCCCGTATACTTTGCAAATCGCGCCGGATATACTGTGAATGGTATATTTGCAACCATTTCACACTGTAAAGGGGCGTATTCAGAGATGAAATTAAAGGATTTGCTTGCCGGCGCGGAGGTGCTGGAGCTTCACGCGGACGAAAACATGGAGCTTTCGGGTGTCAGCTATGATTCCCGGGAGACGAAGGCAGGGGACCTGTTTGTGGCCATCAGCGGCTATGCCATGGACGGCCACGCCTATATCGGTAAGGCACAGGAGGCAGGCGCGGTGTGCGCCGTCTGTGAAAGGAAGCCGGAGGGAGACATTCCCTTCGTGCTGGTGAAGGAGTCCCGGCGGGCGCTGGCGGTTCTGGGGGCCAACTGGTTCGGCCACCCGGCGGAGCGAATGGTGATGACCGCCGTCACCGGCACCAACGGAAAGACCACCACCACTTATCTCCTCAAGGCCATTCTGGAGCAGGAGGCGGGGGCGAAGGTGGGCCTGATCGGCACCAACCAGAACATGATCGGCGGAGAGAGCCTGCCCACAGAGCGAACCACGCCGGAGAGCTTTGAACTTCACAGGCTGTTCCGCCAAATGCTGGACGCGGACTGCACCCATGTGGTGATGGAAACCTCGTCCCACGCGCTGTATGAGGGGCGGGTTCACGGAATCCGGTATGA
>JAEWML010000057.1 GCA_023393155.1 Bacillota bacterium | reverse complement strand
GAGCTCTCTGACTATCTGCCCCGGTTTCTGGAGGAGGGCAGGCTGTCTGATGGAAAACTTTATGTGTTTCCCTTTGCCAAATCCACTGAGGTGCTTTTCCTGAATCAGACATTATTTGATAAATTCTCAGCAGCCACAGGGGTCACGGCGGACAGCCTTTCCACGTTGGAGGGAATTGCCGACGCCGCAACAGCCTATTACCGCTGGACCGACGGACAGACGCCGGATGTGCCAAACGACGGAAAGGCATTTTTTGCCGTCGATTCCTTTTTTAACCTCGCCCAGATCGGCATGGAGCAGATGGGTACCTCCCTCTTTCACGGGGAGGTACTCCGGCTGGACACGCCGGAGTTTGCGCGAATCTGGGACACCGTTTTTGAACCGGCGGTGAAGGGCGGATATGCCCGCTATGACGGCTATTCCTCCGACCTCTCAAAAACAGGAGATATCCTCTGTTCCATGGGTTCGACGGCGGGCATCCTTTTTTATGGGAATGAGATTACATACCCAAATAACACCAAGGAAAGGGTAGAATATGCCGTTCTTCCCTACCCAATCTTTGAAGGCGGTGAAAAAGTGGCCATCCAGAGGGGTGGCGGTCTGGCGGTGGCAAAATCCACGCCTGAAAAAGAAGAGGCGGCGGCTCTGTTTCTCAAATGGTTTACCGCCCCGGAACAGAACATGCGCTTTGTGGCTTCCACAGGGTATCTCCCGGTGACCGGTCAGGCGTTTACCAATCACATGGAGCGGGAGATCGCCGAAAACAGCAATCCGAATATTCAAAAGCTGCTGCGCACAGCCACCGTCGTTCATGAAGAATACGACTTTTATATACCGCCGACATTTGACGACTTTAACACCATCAGCGGGCGCATGGAGGCCGAGTTTTTTGCCATAGCGTCGCAAAGGCGCGAACAGTATATGGTAAACCTCACCACAATGGAGCCTGGCGCTGCCTACGAGGCGGCGGCAGCGGGCGCGCTGGAGGCGTTTATCAGGGCAGGGTCATAAAAAAGCAGGAGGGAATGCAGATGCCAAAACGGGGATTTACCAAGACCCTGGGGCTTTACCGCGAGGCAATACGCCATGGCGGTCAAAACGGCCTGCCTATGCGCCTACGGTTGTTTCTTTTTCTGATTTTCTTCCTCAACACCATTATGCTGGGTGTTCTGCTCATCCTGTTTTTCGCCGGCGTTTTCAAAACCGGATTACTAGAACACAGGCCAGTGCTTGGAAGTGAGCTGACCCACATTGCACAGGATATCTATCAATCCTTCGGCAGCGTTTCGGTGCAGGCCACCGATCTTGCCAAGGAGCTCTCGGCGCAGCTGGAACGCAACCTGAAGGAGCACGGCGTCTCGGTCGCCTCTTTACAGGAAAACCCCGATTTACTGGAGCATCTGCTGGAGGATGAGTTGGGCAGGCTGACCGGAGCCTTGGAAAAGTCGGATGCCAGCGGCGTCTTTCTTCTGCTGGATGCGACGGTCAATCCCGCGCTGCCTAACGGGGCCGATTCCCGGGCCTGCCTTTATCTGAAAAATATGGAACCGAATATTGTAAACGCAATGGCGGCAAACTTGCGCTTTGGATTTGGCCCCATGTCGATTGCGAGGAACCATGGCATCCATGCTCTGCCCCAGTGGCAGATGGAAATGGACGTGGCAGAGGCCACGGGCTTTACAGAGGTCATGGTTGCAGCAAGGGAACAAAAGCTTCCTCTTTCCCGCCTTTACCGCTGGAGCGAGGCATTGGTTCTGCCGGGCAGCAGCGACCGGGTTATGCTCTGCACCGTGCCGCTCATTGCGTCGGATGGCACGGTATTTGGCGTGTGCGGCTTTGAGGTGAGCGAGATGCTGTTTAAGCTCTCCTACGCACCAAAATCAGAGGGCTATGATCATTTATTTTGTTTGCTTTCGCCGCTTGAGGAAAATACGCTGCATCTGAGGGGCGCGCTCTTTGCCGGCAACTTTGCCGCCGGGCCCGCCGCACCGGAACACACGCAAATCGATATATCCTCCGGCTCTGGCGGGTTTTACAGCTACCGGCAGCCCGAAAAGGAGGGCTATGCCGGCCTGCACGGGACAATATCCCTGTATCCGGTTGATTCCGCATATGGGAATGAGCAGTGGGCCGTGGCGCTGATGATGCCTGATAAAGGGCTGAATACGCTGATTTCGGCCAGGAGCCGCAACCTGATCTTGGGGCTTTTGGTACTGATGCTTGTAAACGTTATGCTTGCGTCGTTTATCAGCCACAGGTATATAAGGCCGGTGGCCGCGGCCTTAGAGCATCTGAAAAAACCTGATCCGGCCGCCAAAACCAAAATTCCCGAAATTGACGACCTGATTGAATTTCTCGCGGCGCAGGACGAATTGCCTATATCGGGAGAACCAAAAGAACTCCCGGTGCAGGAGCATTTCGCCCTGTACCAGGAGTTCGCAAAGAATATCAAATCGCTTTCGGCCGCCGAAAAAACGGTTTTTGATCTATATGTGAAGGGGCATACCGCAAAGGAAATCGCGGAGATCCTCTGCCTTTCCATCAACACGATTAAAACCCATAATCGGCGCATCTACATGAAGTTAAACGTTACCTCCCGCAAAGAGCTGATGGTGTATATTCAGATGATGGAGGAGGTGGATTGTGCAAGTGCGGCAAATAGGTGAACCAAGCGGACTGGAAACTTTGGCGTCACGCATCCGGTGGATCATAACGGAAAGGCAGATTAAGCAGGCAGACTTCGCTAGAGCCCTTGGCGTCAGCGCAAATTATATCTATCTGCTGACCAGCGGCAGGAAAACTTCCATTTCCGAGACACTGGCACGGCTGATTGAAAGCACCTACGGCTACCCCTCCGAGTGGGTGCTTACCGGAGAAAGATCGAAGAACACCGAGGCCGCATACAGAGATTTAAAAAGTGACACCATTCAGAAGTTAAATAAGATGAGTGACGCAGAGCTGCAGGCGGTAGCGGCCTTCATACGCTCTTTGCATGAGGCGGATCAAAATAAGCGAATATAGGAAAATATAAGGGTTGGTACTTCCGGTTGGGTCATCATATCCCCAGACTTGGTTCGCGAAAAAGATAGATGCCCCCTGAAAAACGGGCAGTCACAAGGTACAATACCCACCCCATGTCTGCTGACTTCTTATGGTAAGTCTTACTTCAATCATAACCACAAAGTTTATCGTATTTCAGTTTGGAGTTATTAAGGATGGATGGTTTATCTTTCAGGCCACTGCATAGGAAATATCTCATGTATAAATTTGGAGCCTGCCCTCCAAGAATGAAGGGCAGGTTTTTACACATTTGTTGCAACCAGACCATCATAGCGCATTTGCGCCTTAGATTCGCAGCTTTGCGTCCCCGGCCTTTGCCGGGTTTGCCCATAGCTTTATTGATTTGCTGTTCTTACTTCACTTTTCTTACGCCGTTTTTGTCAACCTCGTACTCCCCAATTTTGGTGCTTCGAGCGAGGGAGCCGTCTGCGTTGAAATAGTACCATTTGCCGTCAAGTTCCAGCCATTTGCCAGATACCATTAAGCCTTCCTTGGTGAAATAGTAGCGTTTGTCGCTGATGTCCAGCCATCCAACGGCGGCCTTGTTCCCGGAGTAATATCTCCAGTTGTCGCCGTCCTTCACCCAGCCGGTTTTCAGAGTGCCATCGGTATTGAAGAAATACTTCACACCATCAACGGTCTGTGTGCCGGTGAGGGCTTTGCCGTCCTTGTAGTATAGATACTGGCCATCATCGTTAAGTGCCCAGCCCTGAGCAGTTGCAGGGTCGATGGTCAGCTTGATATAGCGGTGAAGCATTGCACTGGCTTCGGCGCGGGTGGTGTTCCCGGCAGGGTTAAACTTATTATTCTGCTCTCCCATCATAATGCCTGCTTGCTGCATGGCCGTTACCGCTGTTTTGTAGGCGCTGCCGATATTGGAAGCGTCCGCAAAAGTAACTGCGGTGCGGGTCACAGGCAGCTTGTAGACGGTGGCCTTAGCATAGTTTTGCAGAATCACCGCGATTTCCTGACGGGTGATGGCACGGTCAGGCGCAAATTGATTGTTCCCAATGCCCTGCACGACGCCCTTGCTGTATGCCCACTCAATGTAGGGACGGAACGGGCTGTCGGCTTTCACATCGGTAAAATTGCTCTTAGTAAAGGCTTTCGCATCCACTCCCGCCAATTTGCCGAGAGCGGTCACGAACTCACCCCTTGTAATAGTGGTATCGGGATTGAATTTATTAGCCGTACCTCCGCCAAACAGTCCTCTGCCCACCACATAGTCGATGGATTCCTTCGCCCAATGGTTTGCGACATCCGTGAACTTGGCGCTTGGGGCGGTATAACCCACACCATAGAGTGAGAAATGCGTTGTGGTGAAGATGATACTTCTGCTGTTTGCGTCGTAGGCGGAGCCTGCAATGCGGGTGGAATTGCCCTTTTCATCCACATAAACCGCATAGAGAGCGCCCACGGCTTCGCCCTTTGCAGGGGTATAAGGAACGGAAACTGTTGCAGTACCGCCGCCGAAGCCGGAAACAGTTTTGCCGGAACCATAGCTTACCGTGAGGTCATATACCGGTCTTGTTCCGATCATGGCTCTGGCCGCTGCGGAAAGATTGGCCTGCGGTGCAATGGAGATGTTGATGGTTCCATTGCTCTGTTTCTGGATTTCCTGCAAGGCTTTCAAGTCAAAGGTCACCTTGACGGGAGAGCCATTGATGGTCAGGCTGGTCACACCCGCGCTGACAAGGCTTTGCAAAGCGTTCTGTGAAAGTGCGGCAGAGAGCGAAGTCGCCCCCTGGGGCATAGCCACATTCAGCTCCACAGAAATACCGTTTGAGGTATTGCCCTGTGCTTTTGCGGCGGACTGTGCTTTGGCGATAGCGTCGGTGATGGCTTTGTCAGTAACCCTTGCGTTTGCTGCGCCGTTTGCGCCCGCAATCGCCGTCACAGGAGCCTCTGCCGTTACCGGCTGATTAGGCTTTGTTTGGGGTGTGGTCGGCGTTGTGGCAGGGGGTGTGGAACCGCCACCACCGGAACCGCCGCCATTTCCGTTGTCGGAGCTTCCGCCTTTTTGTACGGTAACAGAAATCTGATTGCTGTAGATCGTTGCCGTTTTGTTTCCGCCGACGGCGTTGTTTGTATTGGTCACGATGCACAAATAATACATCGTACCCACTGTCGATGTGGACGGCGTATAGGTCTTCCCAGTCGCGCCGGGGATTATGCCACCCTTCTCTGGACTACTATTGCCGTGCCACTGATAGGACAGTG
>JAEWML010000030.1 GCA_023393155.1 Bacillota bacterium | reverse complement strand
GAGCAGAGCATAAAAGCAATCCCGTTTGGCGTGACGGCCGAGGGGCAGGCGGGGCTTACGGTTTCCGCCTACGGAAATCTCTCCCCTCTCCGCGTGGAGCCGCAGCCGCAGCTTGGGCACGTCCTTGCGATTCAGTCCATGATGCGGGAGGCCACGCTGGGCGGGGGCGAAACCCTGTCAGGCAGAGTAATTTACGAATTCGACAAGCTGCTTACAAAAGAGGAACTGGAAAATCCGGAATCCTCCTGCTTCGGCGTCTTTTGCTGACTGCTGAAAAACGAACTGAATCCGGTTTGCTTTTTGCGCAGAATTTCAGAGGTGACTCAAAGATGGGCGTTGGGCGAGGCGTGGCGGGAGGGATTAAATTCCCGACGCGCCATGGGGAATCAACAGGCTTTTTATTCTGTCAGACTTGTGCAATCCGCCCATGCATGTCCTGTGCCGCCTTCGGGATTTTGTAAGATTATGATATTTGGCGAAAAACGTAAAGTTTTTTATTGACTTCTCTCCGGGCCTTTGCTAAGATACGTTCAAACATGAAGATGTGAAGTAGTAAGCAGCATTGCCCTTTCAGAGAGTTGCCGGCCGGTGCGAGGCAACAGGGCGCAACCTGCCGAACTGGTCACGGAATGGCCGCGCCGAACACATAAGTAGGCGCGGACGGAAGCCCCCGTTACAGAAGGCAGAGGTATGTCAGTACCTCGTAAAGTGCATTCGCAAGAATGAAGAAGAGTGGTACCGCGTAAGGATTTTATCCTTTCGTCTCTTTGCTAAACCGCAAGGAGACGGAGGGATTTTTTGCGTCTTCTTGGACAGTATTTGGGAGGTCAACATGAAAACAGCAGCGACGACACCGGCAGCAATTCCAAATCCCGACATGAAATCCAGAAAGAGCGCGTTTTTCCTTGCCTTTTCCGTGGGCTCGGTCCTGTTCTCGGCCCACGCCGGAGGCGGCTTTGCCACCGGTAACCAAGCCAACACCTATTACGTGGGCCTTGGCTGGCTGGGCCCCGTGGCCGCCATTCTGGCGGTGCTCCACATGTCACTGACCATGCGGGAAGCCATGTTCTTCTACAATTCCAGAAACCTCAAATCCTATAAAGAGCTGTTTGAAGCGATTTTCAGCCCCTTTAAAAAGATTGAATGGCTTTTCGAAGTGTTTTTCTACATCATGGTGGTTATGGCCATTGCCGCAGCCATCTCGGGAGCGGCCTCGGCGCTGAACGCTTACTTTGGGATTCCCTATGCCCTCAGCGTCTTGGCGGTGGGCGCGCTGGTGCTGACCCTTACCATCTTTGGGGCAAATCTGGTTCGTCTGGCCTCCACCTATATGGGTATGGCGATTCTGGTCATTGCCATCAGCATCTACGCCATTGGCATCACTAAGGGGGAGAACATCACCAGCGTTCTGTCCGCGAGCTTTCAAAGCACCGGCTTTTCCATGCTTCCCAAAGCAGTGCTGAACGCCTTTGTCTACGCTGGCTTTCAGTGCGTCACGCTTCCCACTATGCTGGCCTGCGGCAAGCCGCTTTCTGATAAGCGGGGCTGCAACAAATCCATGAACATCGCCTTTGTGATGAACGCCGCCGCTTTGACATTGTCGGTGTTCATGCTGCTGTCCTGGCAGGGCTTTTATACCGCAGCGGAGGGCGGAACCGTGATTCCCACGCTCACTGTCTGCCGCGAGATCGGCATTCCGTGGCTCACGGTGGCCTATGCCGCCTGCTTGCTGCTGTGCCTGATTTCCACCGGCGTCACCACCACTTTCGGATTTGTGGCCAAGTTTGAGAATATCTCTGCTTTTAAAGGAATTGAGAATCCCACCGTGAAAAACGGCATTATTGCCGCGTCCATCATTGCAATCTCCATGGGCATCTCCTTCGCGGGGCTGACCAACATCATCAAATATGGCTACGGCTACTGCGGGTATCTTGGCATTGCGGTGATCATCGTCCCCATGCTGACCGTGGGCGTTTACAAAAACCGTAAATTTCTGGCGGAAAATCCGGGCTATAAGGGTTAAGGGGAGATAAAAAATGGAAAGAACACTGATTCCAAGCTACACCATCGGCGCGGACGCGTATGACGGGATTTCTTCCGTCTGCGCCGCCTACGGAACAAAAGCGGTGATGATCGGGGGCAAAAAGGCCATGGCGGCAGCGCAGGAGAAAATTATCTCCGCGCTGGAGGGCTCTCCTGTGGAGGTGGTCCGCTGCCTGTGGAACGGGGGAGAGGCCTCCGTTGAAAATATCGAGCGGCTCACCCCCGACACGGAGGACGCGGACATGATTTTCGCCGTGGGCGGCGGAAAGGCCATCGACACCGCCAAGGTGCTGGCCCAGCGGGCAGGGAAGCCCTTCTTCACCTTTCCAACCATCGCCTCCACCTGTGCCGCGTATACCAGCCTTGGCATCCTCTACCATCCGGACGGAAGCCTGCGGGAATACTCATTTTCCAAGGTCCCGGCAAACCACGTGTTTATCAACACCCAGATTATCGCGGAGGCCCCCGTCAAATATCTCTGGGCCGGAATTGGCGACACCATGGCAAAGCACTACGAGTGCACCGTCTCCTCCCGGGGGCACACCCCCCGCCATTCCGACGGTATGGGCATCGCCCTAAGCACCATGTGCGCAAAGCCGCTGAAAATTTTCGGAAAGCAGGCGCTTAAGGACTGCGAAGCAAACACCGTGACCCCCGACCTGACGGAGACAGTGCTCGGCATCATCGTTTCCACCGGCATGGTTTCCAACTTTGTGCAGGTGGACTACACCACGGGCCTTGCCCACGCGGTGTACAACGGCTTTACCATCCTGCCCTCCACCGAGGAGTTTCACCATCTCCACGGTGAGGTGGTGGCCTATGGCATACTGGTGCTGCTCACCGTTGACAAGCAGTATGAGGAGCGGGACGAGGTGTTCCGGTTCAGCAAATCCATCGGCCTGCCCACCAAGCTTGCGGATATCCACGCAACGGAAAACAATCTGCAAAGGGTGGCGGACAAGGCCCTGAAGGGCATCGACGTGCGGGTCTATCCTTATGAGGTGACCGACGCGACGATTATCAACGGCATCCGGGAGCTGGAGGAATACAACCGCCAGCAGGAGCAGGCCCACTGAGACGATGCGCGGGGCATCTTGCCCGTGACTGGTCAAGGTGCTGTCCGGAAGGCAGGCCGCCCAAAGCAGCGGGAGCGCTTGGCTGAAACGGCCCTCCTTCGGGGAACGGGAGGCTGTGAACGGACAAAAAATCCGCCCCGCCGAATTTCGGCGGGGCGGGGAGAACGGCGGCTCAGCTGTCCAGCTTGGCATTGCACTTTGCGAGAAAGCGGGCGTTGTCAATGACGGCGCGGGTGTGGGTTCCCTTTCCGATGGGGCCCTTTTCGTCCCAGGCCGTGACATTGAAGTCCACCATTTTGCCGTTTTCAGAAATGGCAGTGACTTCGGCTTCCGCCCAGACCTTCATGCCCACGGGGGTGGGGGCGTCGTGGCTGATTTCAAGGCGGACGCCGACGCTGCCCTTGCCCTCCTCAAGACCCTGCTGCAAGCAGTTGAGGGCCGCGG
>JAEWML010000029.1 GCA_023393155.1 Bacillota bacterium | reverse complement strand
AGAGCGCACGCCGGAGGGAATGGCGGAGTCCGTCCGCCGGTTTATGGACTATTACGACGCCCATAAAATGGACAAGACCGCGCCCTACCCCGGTGTGTTGGAGACGCTGGCGGCTCTGCGGGAGGAGGGAATGAAGCTGGCCGTTTTCTCCAACAAGGCGGACGATTTCTGCCCGGCGCTGGTGCGGCATTACTTCGGGGACGTGTTTGGCGCGGTTCGCGGCAAGCGGGACGGGATTCCCGCAAAGCCGGACCCCGCCGGGGTGTTCGACCTGCTTTCGGAGCTGGGCGTTTCGGTGGCGGCGGCCGTTTACGTGGGCGACAGCGACGTGGACGTTTTGACAGGGCACAACGCGGGGCTTCGTGTGTGCGGCGTGACCTGGGGCTTTCGGGGCCGGGAGGAGCTGACGCGGGCCGGGGCGGAGCTGCTGGCGGACGACGCGGAGGTGCTGACGGCCCTGCTGCTGGACTGAAGGCGGCGGTGTTTCCTGGGCGGTTGACCGCCGGGATAAAATGGGCTATACTGTTTCATTGCGAACTGCGGATAAAGGAGTGGTGTGGGAAGATGCCTGCAATCTCTGTGATAGTGCCTGTGTATCAGGCGGAAAGCTATATTGAAGCATGCGTGGGAAGCGTCAGAAATCAGACGTTTTCAGACTGGGAGCTGCTGCTAGTGGACGACGGCTGCACCGACGGCTCCCCGGCGCTGTGCGACCGGTGCGCCGCCGGAGACGGGCGTATCCGGGCGCTTCATAAGGAAAAGAACGGCGGCGTCAGCGCCGCCCGGAATCTGGCGCTGGAGGAGGCCAAGGGCGATTACATCGCCTTTTTGGACGCGGATGACCGCTATGAGCCTCAGTGCCTTGAAATTTTGTGGAATCTGCGGCTGGGGGCCCGCGCGGACAGCGCCGCCTGCGCCCATTTAAACTGCCTGCCCGACGGGACGGAGACGAAAGAGCGGGTGCTCCCCGCCGGGGAGTACGACGGGGAGGGCATCCGGCAGGGCGTGGTGGCCCCCTTGCTGGGGGACCGGCTGGCCCAGCCTGTGTTCAACGGCTTTATCTGGCGATTTCTGTTCTCGCGGGAGATTCTCAGAAGCAAGGGAATTACCTTTGAGGGGGCGTATCTGGAGGATGAACTGTTTTTAATGGAGTATTTCTGCCATGCCAAAAGGCTTGCCGTGACGGAACAGCCCCTCTACCGCTATTATCTCAACCCTGCTTCCGCCACTCACAAGTACATGCCGGACTTTTTGGGGGTCTTCGGCCGTTTTATGGAGCGGAAGGAAGAGCTGGCAGGGCGGCTCGGGCTGGAGCCTTTGCGCCCCCAGTGGCGGGAAAATTCAAACTGGGCGGGGTTGCTGATTGCCATCGGCAACGAGTATGCCAAGGGAAATCCCCGCTCCGCCCGGGAGAAGCAAAGGGCAGTGGAAGCGCTGTGCGCCCGGCCGGAGATGCAAAAGGCCATTGGGTCGCTGACGCCGGAGGGCGTGTCCTCCAATAAGCGGCTGGTGATCCGGCTGGTGAAGGGGAAACACTTCTTCACCCTGACCCAGTTGTACCGCCTGAAAAACCGCGGATAGAAACGGAGAGGGTGCATTCATGTTTTCCATTCAGGATAGTTTTTTCTTTTCTCTCTGGGCCGCGCTGTGCGGGGCCTATGAGCAAAGCGCCCTCCATCGCCTGATGGCGGCGCTGGGCCGGGGCTGCGAGCGTCTGATGGACGAGTCGCGCATTTTGGGCTTTTTGTTCCGGGAGGGGGCCGTGGCCCGGGCGTGGGGCGACAGCCGGACCTGCCGGTATTTGAGCGCCCTGGTCAATCTGCCGGGGGCGCTGCTCCACAGGCTGTACCGGGCGTTTCAAACGCAGTTTGACGGGAGCTTTTTTGCGCGTCTTGCCTTTTCCATGGGCGACGAAACCGCCGTGGGAGAATTCTGGGTGATTCTGGCGCTGTGGGTCATCCCCTTCGAGCGGTGGAACAACGCCTATAATTTTCTGGGCTTTTCGCTGCTGCTGGCGCTGTTCTACGTGGGCTCCATGCGCCGGTATGCTACCTTCCGTCTGGATTTGAAATCCGTGGGGCCTTACGCCGCCGGAATGTTTCTGGCGGCGGCGCTGGGGGTGGTTTTGTCCGCGTATCCCGGTCTTTCAGCCCGGTTTTTGATGTACCACGCCACCTGCCTTCTCTGTGTGCTGGTGACGGTTTCCGCCGTGCGGAGCACGGGGGACCTCAAGCGCCTTGCCGCCGGCGGGAGCGGAGTGGTGCTGATTTCGTCGCTGTACGCGGTCTATCAGCGGATTCAGGGCGTGGAGATCAACAAGTCTTTTGTGGACCTGGAGGCCAATGCAGGGATGCCCGGGCGGGTGGAGTCCTTTTTCGACAATCCCAATACTTTTGCGCAGGTGCTGATTCTGCTGCTGCCGCTGGTGCTGGGGCTGGCGCTGTGCGCCAGGCGGCCTGTTTTCCGGCTGGCTTCGGTCGGTATTTTTGCCGTGGGCGCGGCGGCGCTGGGCATGACCTATTCCCGGGCAAGCTGGGTGGGCATTGCCGTCGCCATGGCTGCGGCGGTATTTCTGTGGAAGCCGAAGCTGCTGCCTCTGTTTGCCGCCGGATGCGTCTTGGCTGTTCCGCTGCTGCCCAGTAGCATTTTAAACCGCATACTAACCATTACCAACACGTCGGACAGCTCCACCTCCGGACGGATTCCCCTCTACGAGGCGGCGCTTGCCACCATTAAGACCTCCCCCGTCACCGGGGCGGGCCTTGGCACTGCCGCCGTGCAGCAGTTTATTAAGGACAACAACCTTTACCATGCAAAGGCCCCCTTTGTCCACGCCCACAACATCTATCTGCAAATCTGGATCGAGGCGGGGCTGCTGGGGG
>JAEWML010000230.1 GCA_023393155.1 Bacillota bacterium | reverse complement strand
ACACACAGGAGTATCTGAAATCTCTGGTTGCTTCCGCCCGCGCAGCGCAGAAGGAGTTTGAGAAATACCCTCAGGAAGTAGTCGACAAGGCTGTGAAAGCCATCGGCAAGGTCATCTATGACAATGCCGTGGAGCTTGCCCACATGGCGGTGGACGAGACCCGCATGGGCAATTATGAAAGCAAAATCGGAAAGTGCCGCAACAAGTCCAAAAGCGTCTGGTGGCGCATGAAGGACAAAAAGAGTCGCGGCATCATTGAGCGGGACGCGGAAACCGGCATTATGAAGGTGGCCAAGCCCATCGGCGTCATCGGCTGCATTGCGCCCACCACCAACCCCGTCATCACGCTGATGCACAATTCCATGTGCAGCCTCAAGTGCGGAAACGCCATTATCATCTGCCCCCATCCCCGGGCCAGGAAGGTGGGCGTAAGAACCACCGAATTGATGGTCGGAGAGCTGAACAAGCTTGGAATGCCCGAGAATCTGATCCAGATTATCCCCGAGCCCACCATGGAACTATCTGCGGGATTGATGTCGGTTGTGGACCTGTGCATCTGCACCGGCGGACCCGGCATGGTCAAGGCAGCGTATTCCTCCGGCAAGCCGGCTTACGGCGTGGGTCAGGGCAACGTTCAGGTGCTGGTGGACCGCGATGTTGACCTCAATGAGGTTGCCAAGATGGCCATTACCGGCCGCATCTTTGACAATGGCGTGCTGTGCACCTGCGAGCAAAACCTGATTTGCCCCCGGGACAAGGCCGACGAGATGATTGCCGCCATGAAGGCCAACGGCGCTTACTATATCGACAACGAGGCTGACGCTGAGAAGCTGCGCAACAGCTGCTTCCCTGACGGGATGCTGAACAAGGACTGGCCCGGCGCCAGCGTTCAGAAGATGGCCGAAATGGCGGGGCTGGAGGGCGTACCTGCCGACGCCAAGGTCATCCTGAGCTGCACGAAGGGGTATGCCCAAAACGACGTTTTGGCGAAGGAAAAGCTGTTTCCGGTCATGGCGCTGTTCCTGTACGACACCTGGGAGGAGTGCATGGAAATTGCCCGCGCCAACTTGGAAATGGAGGGCATCGGCCACAGCGTGGTGATTCACTCTAACACCGACGCGCATATCGAGGCTGTCCCCGAAATTATCAACGTCTCCCGGTACGCGGTCAATCAGGTGGGCGGCACCGCCCTGGGCGGCGCCATGGACAACGGCCTGAATCCAACCACCACGCTGGGCTGCGGCACCTGGGGCAACAACGCCATCAGCGAGAACCTGTGGTTCTATCACCTGATGAATGTCAGCCGTATTTCCTACAAGGTTCCCACAATGCATGTCCCCACCGACGAGGAGATTTGGGCCGACTAAGCTTCCTTGCCCGTTTCGGACGGAATTGTTTGTGAATACCGCCCTTGCCTTCACATCAGGAAAAGTCCGGCTTAAATAAGCCGGACTTTTCCATAAGGGCCTTGAATGGACGGTAAGATACTGTACATGAAATTGAGTGTAAATCCTGAATGCAACAAACCCCGTGGGGCGAAGCCGCACGAAGCAGGCGCAACGTGTTTATTCAGCGGATGTTACCAGACCTGTTTGAAGTAAATTACTGCATATGGGAGCGAAAACAATCATGGAAGATTACAAGAGCAAATTTGTAAGCCCCGAGGAGGCTGCCGCCCGGGCAGTGCAGTCCGGAGACTGGGTGGACTATGGGTTCGGCGCGGGCTTTCCCGAACTGATGGACAGGGCGCTGGCCGCACGGAAGTCCGAATTGCGGGATGTGAAAATCCGGGGCGGTCTGGTGATTCGCCCCCGCATTGAGGTGGTTGAGCAGGATCAGGATCAGTCCGCCTTCACCTATTACAGTTGGCACATCGGAGATTACGAGCGCAAGCTTCAAAGCCGTGGCCTGTGCCGCTTTATGCCCATGATTCTGCGCCAGCTTCCGGAGCTTTACCGCCGTCATATCCGGGTGGACGCGGCGTTTGTTCCCGTTTCCCGGCCGGACGACAAGGGCTTTTGCGGTCTGGGTATTTCCAACTACGCCTGGCGAACCATCTTTGAAAACGCCAGGACGGTGGTCTTTGAGATCAATGAGCATCTGCCCAGGCTTCAGGGCGTGAACGGGTCCCACAGGGTGCACCTGTCGGAGGCGGATTATATTGTGGAGGGGGAACACGATCCGCTGCCTCTGCGGACCTATCGGGAGCCATCTCCTATCGACGTGCAGATTGCAAAGCATGTGGTTGAGGAAATTCCCAACGGCGCGGTGCTGTCTCTGGGGGTAGGGGGCGTGCCCTTTACCGTGGCCAAGATGCTGGCGGACTCTGATTTAAAGGATCTGGGCTGTCATACCGGCACCATCAGCGACGCGTTTCTGGCCCTTCACAAGGCCGGAAAGCTCACCAATGCCCTAAAGGAGCTTGATACCGGGCGATCCACCTGGAATCTGGCCATGGGCTCGCAGGAGCTGTACGACTGGCTGGAGCAGGAGCCCCAGCTCTTCTCTCCCGGCGATGTGGATGTTGTCCATGCTCCGGAGCGAATGTGCAAAATGAAGAATTTTATCAGCATCAACGGCGGCGTGGAGCTGGACCTGATGGGTCAGGAGAACGCGGAATCAGCGGGTAGACGCCAGCTTTCCGGCACGGGAGGTCAGCTTGACTTTCTGGAAGGGGCCTTTCGCTCCGAGGGCGGAAAAGGATTTATCTGCCTGGCCGCTGCTCACAAGAAAAAAGATGGGACGCTCAAGTCGAACATCGTCCCCTTTATCTCCGGCGGAAGCGTGGTTTCCGCACCGCGCAGCATGATCCAATACGTGGCGACCGAGTACGGTGTGGCCAAGCTGTCGGGTCTTTCCTTAAAAGAGCGGGCAGACGCAATGATTTCCATTGCACACCCTGACTTTCGAGAGGAATTGGCACGTTACGCGCAGGAAAACTTTTAACTGCGGTCCAAGCCTTTGAAATGCTGCTTTCCCCAACCGGGCGGTTATGCTGCTTCGGCAAAACAGGCCAAAGAAACGCCTGCTGCATTTACAGCAGGATTTAGCCTGCGAAAAAACCTGCTTACCCATGAGGCCCATAGGGTGCCTTTTTGCGCCATAGCTTACCTTCCTCCGGCTGTTTTTCAGCGTTTTTTCCCGCGCTCAGCAGCCAAAAAGTGCCCGCCGCCCTAAGGCGGGGTATCATAGGGACAAAAAGTGAACGGGGCATAAAATCCCTGTGGTGGGGCGGGCAGTTTCGGCTGTCCGCCC
>JAEWML010000182.1 GCA_023393155.1 Bacillota bacterium | reverse complement strand
ACGGCGTTCAGGTCGTCGGGGTTGGTGATGGTCTGCATGGACGCGCGGTCCAAAGTCCCATCGGGATTCACAGCCACCTTTCCGGAGGTATCGGGCACCTGCTTTACACATACAATCACTTTCATTTGTTTGCGCCTCCTTACAGAATGTGGTTGGAAATGACCACGCGCTGGATCTCGGAGGTGCCCTCGTAGATCTCGGTGATCTTCGCGTCACGCATCATGCGCTCCATGGGGAAGTCCTTGGTATAGCCGTAGCCGCCGAACATCTGAAGAGACTTGGTGGTGATCTGCATGGCGGCCTCGGAGGTAAACAGCTTGGCCATGGCGGCTTCCTTGGTAAAGGACTGGCCATTGGTCTTGCGGATGGCGGCCTGATAGGTCAGCAGGCGGCCCGCCTCAATGGACACGGCCATGTCGGCGAACAGGAACTGGGTGTTCTGGAACTTGGAGATGGGACGGCCAAACTGGACGCGGCTCTTGGTGTAGGCAACAGCCTCGTCCATCGCGCCCTGAGCAAGGCCCAAGCCCTGCGCGGCGATGCCGATACGGCCGCCGTCCAGCGTCTGCATGGCGATCTTGAAGCCCTTGCCCTCCTTGCCCAGCAGGTTCTCCTTGGGAACGATGCAGTCGGTAAACACGATTTCGGCGGTGGGGGAGCCGTGCAGGCCCATCTTTTCCTCGTGCTTGCCCACAGAGAAGCCGGGGAAGGATTTTTCAACAATGAAGGCGGAAATGCCCTTGGTGCCCTTGGAGGGGTCGGTCATGGCGAAGACCACAAACACCTCTGCGGCATAGCCGTTGGTGATGAAAATCTTGGAGCCGTTGATGACATAGTGATCGCCCTCCAGCACGGCCACGGTGGTGCCCTTGGAGGCGTCGGAACCGGCGTCAGGCTCAGTAAGGCAGAAGGCGCCCAGCTTGCCGCCGGTGGTGAGCATGCGCAGATACTTCTGCTTCTGCTCCTCGGTGCCGTTCTGGATGATGGGGCCGCAGCACAGACCGTTGTGGGTGGCGACAATGTCGCCGGTGGACGCGCAGACCTTGGAGATTTCCTCCACGGCAATAGCGGCGGACAGATCGTCCGCGCCGGCGCCACCGTACTCCATGGGCACGCTCATGCCCATCACGCCGTAGCGGAACAACTGGTCGATGGTTTCCTTGGGATACTTGCAGGTGCGGTCTGTTTCGGCCGCAATGGGCTTGATCTCATTTTCGGTGAACTCACGGGTCATTTTCCGGATGAGTTCCTGCTCTCGTGTCAATTCAAAATCCATGTCAGTCTCCTATGCTCTTATTTTTAGTCTTGAATGCCGGCAATGTATTTTGCCAGATCCTTTTTGGCCTCGATATTGCCCTGACGGGCAATCATGACGCGCTGTGCCTGGGGAGAACCCGCGCCGTGCATGGATTCCGTGCGGTAGCCCACGGCGGCGGAGCCCAGACAAATGTTTTCCAAAAACCGGAACACGCGGGCCCGGTCCTCAGCGGATACGCCTTCCTTGGTGGCGAAGAACTTGTGGCAGATTTCTCCGATGGTTTCGCCGTTGTTCCCAACCACCGTGTCGGACTTAAAGTCCGTCTCGGAGGGCAGGGTGACCATGGCGCCGCCGGCAATATCCTCCGCCAGGCGCACGATCTCATAGGGGAAGCGGGTGACGTTCTGCTTGCAGACGTTGGCAAGCAGCAGGTCGATCTGGTAGTTGCCCGCCTTGGTGGGGCAGCCCTCGCAGGAGCAGGCAACCCCGCAGGAATACAGCGTCTCGTTCAGGTGGGTCATCTCGATGAGCTTATCCTTCACCGCGCTGGCCTTCTCCACGCCGTTGTACTCCGCCGCCAGCGCCGCCGCGCCGATCACCACGTCGCCCACGCCGACCTTGCAGCCGCCGTAGCTCTGGCGGTGATACCCGGCGAAGCGCTCCACCATCATGCCGGCAAACTCATGCTCGCCGTTGAGGAACAGGTACTCGTTGGGGATGAACACATGGTCCAGAACCACCAGAGCCTCCTGACCGCCGAACCGGGCGTTGCCCAGATCCACGTCGGCGTCCTTTTCCATCTTGCGGGTGTCGCAGGACTGACGGCCATAAATCATGTACATGCCTTCCACATCGGTGGGGCAGGCGAAGGAAACGGCCCAGTCCTTGTCGTCGGGACCCATGGCGATGGTGGGCATGAAGATGTGCCAGTGGGAGTTGACGGAGCCGGTCTGGTGGACCTTGGCGCCGCAGACCACGATGCCGTCGTCCCGGCGCTCCACCACGTGGAGGTACATATCCGGGTCAGCCTGCAGGTGGGGAGCCTTGGACCGGTCGCCCTTGGGGTCGGTCATGGCGCCGTCCACGGTCAGGTCGTTGTCCTGCACCATGGTGAGGAACTTCTTGAAGTTCTCGTGATAGTGGGTGCCGTGGGCCTCGTCAATTTCAAAGGTGGTTGAGAAGACGGCGTTGAACGCGTCCATGCCAACGCACCGCTGGAAGCAGCTTGCGGTCTTCTGGCCCAGCAGGCGCTGCATTTTCACCTTGTTCAGCAAATCCTCGGTGGACTGGTGCAGATGGGTGAAGCGGTTAATCGTGTTGCCCGTCAGGCTGGACTTAACCGTCATCAGGTCGGTGTAGCGGGGGTCGTGGGCCAGACTGTACGTCATGGCCACACAGTTGATGCTGGGGCGAATCATGGGGTGATCCACCCAGTTGTCAATCTTCTCGCCAAACATGTACACCCGGGTTTTCAGTTGGCGCAGACTTTCCACATATTCTTTTCCTGTTTTTAGTGCCATTTTTATTCCTCCTGTAATAAGTCGGTTATAAAACGTTCCTCATCTGTGACAATGAAGAACAGGGATTACTTGCCGACAAGACCCATCAGTTCCTCGCGGAAAATGCGCTCGTCCATGAGCTTCAGGTCCTCTGCAATTTTGGGAATGAACTCCATCTGGTCGAGGACCTGCGTCTGCAAATCCACGCCCGGAGCGATCTCAACGAGGGTGACGCCCTCGGGGCGCAGCTCGAACACGGCGCGCTCGGTGATGTACAAAACAGGCTGGCCTGTCTTGACGGCGTATCTGCCGGAGAAGGTGATATGTTCCACTTCTTTGACAAATTTCTTTTTTGCGCCCTCCCGGGCAATCACCAGATGGCCGTCCCGGCAGTCGGTTTCAAGGCCCTTGGCGGTAAACGTGCCGCAGAAGACCACCTTCTTGGCATTTTGCGTAATATCGATAAAGCCTCCGGCTCCGGCCAGCCGGGAGCCAAACTTGGAAACATTCAGATCGCCGCTGGGCGCCGTCTCGGCAAGGCCCAGAAAGGCCACGTCCAGTCCGCCGCCGTGGTAAAAATCAAACTGCACGTTGTGAGGCAGAATCGCCATGGAGTTTGCCGCCGCGCCAAACTGAGTTCCCCCGTAGGGAATGCCCGCAATGGAGCCGGCCTCCACCGTCAGCGTTAACTGGTCGGAAATGCCTTCCTCCGCAGCCACGTTGGCAATCTTTTCCGGCGCACCGGTGCCAAGATTCACCACCGCGTCCTGCGGCAGCTCCATGGCGGCCCGGCGGGCGATAATTTTTTTGGCGTCCATGGGAATAGCGGGAATGGCGTCCACGGGAATCCGGAACTCGCCGGTAAGCGCCCCGTCATAGGGCATACCAAGGCACTGCTCGTTGTCCTGAACGGAGCCCACCACAATGGAGTCCACGTAGATGCCGGGAATGGCCACAAGCTTTGGATCCAGAGAACCGCCCTGAACAATTTTCTCAACCTGAACGATGACCCTTCCGCCGGAGTTTTTGCAGGCCTGGGCCATGGCGGTCACGTCGATGGGGCCAATTTCGCGGTGGACCGTGCAGTTGCCGTATTCATCAGCATAGCTTGCCCGCAGGAAGACCACATTGATGGGGAAGGACTTGTAGAGCAGACGCTCCTGCCCCTCAATCTCGATAACCTTGACCAAATCTTCCTTGGTGTGCTCGTTCAGCTTGCCGCCGCCGTTGCGGGGATCAGCAAAGGTGTAAAGCCCCACGGTGGTAATGGTGCCGATGTTATGGCCCGCAATGTCGCGGTACATGTGGGAAATCACGCCCTGAGGCAGATTATACGCCTCGATTTTGTTGGCAAGGGCGAGGTCGCCAAGCCTTGGCGCCCGGTCCCAGTGGCCGCCGATGACACGGCGGACCAGACCCTCGTGGCCGTAGTGGTCGCCGCCGGTGCCGTCCCGATGGCCTTGCCCGGCCGCGAAAAACAGCGTCAGGTCCCGGGGATGGCCCGTTTCCAGAAACCGCTGCTCCAGCGCTTTGGAAAGCGCCTCGGGGCAGGCACAGCTAACGAAGCCTCCGGTTGCGATGGTGTCCCCGTCCCGGACCAGCTCAGCCGCCTGCTGGGCGGTGAGAATCCTGACTTTTTTCATGGCATTGTACCCCTTGCATTTGTAAAAATTACGCAGGTTGGCAGCTTACTTGTTTTTAAACTGTGCGGGACGCTTCTCCAGGAAAGCGGTCATGCCTTCTTTTTGATCCTCCGTGCCAAAGCACATGGCAAACAGCTCGTTCTCCATGGCAATGCCGCTGTCCAGATCCGTCTGAAGTCCCCGGTCGATGCAGGCCTTGGAGTACTTGACGGCAATCGGCGCGTTTTTCGCGAAGGACTGCGCCATCTCCATGGCGGCATCCATCAACGCCTCTGGCGCGTGGACTGCGTTGACCAGGCCCATTTCCTTGGCTTCCTCCGCCTTAATCATCTTGCCGGAGAAGATCAGTTCCTTGGCTCTTGCCGCGCCGATGCGGCGCGCCAGACGCTGGGTGCCGGAAAAGCCCGGAGTAATGCCCAGGCCCACCTCGGGCTGGCCGAATTTTGCCTTTTCAGAGGCCAAAATGATGTCGCAGGCCATGGCCAGCTCGCAGCCGCCGCCCAGAGCAAAACCGTTTACCGCGGCAATGGTGGGAATCTCCAGCAGCTCGATTCTGCGAAACAGGGCGGAACCCCTGCGGCCCCAGGCCCGGCCTCCGGCCAAATCCAGGGGGCACTGCTCGGCAATGTCGGCTCCGGCCACAAAGGAGCGGCCCTCTCCCGTGATAACGAGCGCCCGCAGCGCTTTGTCGTTCTCTATCTCGTTCACCAGCGCTGAAAGCTCTTCAATCACCGTAGAATTCAGGGCGTTCAAAGCCTCGGGCCGATTAATGGTGGCGATTCCGACACCGTCTTTTACTTCATAGCGAATAGTAGCGTACAATTAAAATCCTCCTTTTCAATGCGATTTTGTTAAACCAATCTTTCTGTATTAATATTCTAGCAAAATACGTGCCAGAAAAGCAATGGAAATTATAAAAGTTTAAAAAGGATTCACAAAGTATGTGGCGAATTTTGGTCACATATGCAACAGAATTTGACAAGATTAGTTAAATTTGCAGCAACTTTAGAAGAAAAAAGAAGTTAAAATTCAAAAACGAATAAAGTTGAAAGAAACTAAGTGATAAGGATTTTGTAAATTTGTACAAAATGGGAGAATTGGATTTGGCGATGTAAACGTTAAAAAACAGCTTTTCCCTCTTCCTATTCATTTGTGAATATGGTACAATCATAAATGAATAGAAAAAGCATAGGAGGACTGAGAGGAGCTTGATCGATATGAGTGGGTACCAGGGAATGGATATACAGGATTTCCTGGCCGAACAGGACATTAACTTAAAAGGACTTTTTGAAATAATCAATCCGGAAAACAATTTGGTTTCCGCGGACGACATGATGCTCTCCGCCGCGGATGGAACCATTCTGCGGGTGAGTAAGTCCTATGAGAAGAACTTTGGGTTTGCGCCCGGCTCCATCGTGGGGAAATCCGTGTTTGATCTGGAGCGGGACGGGACCTTTCAGCCCTGCATTACCGCGCAGATCATTCGCGAAAAGCGGAAAATCATGACGGTGCAGACGGTCAACCATGTCAATAAAAATGTTTTGACCGTGGGGATCCCTCTGTTTGACAATCAAGGCAAGCTCAAGTATGCCGCCTGCTTCAACACGCTGTCCATGGAGCAGATCAACACCATCCAGCGCAATTACCAGCGGCTTCAGGAGTCTGTGCAGCAATACTCTCAGGAGCTGGCCGACCTGCGGGCAAAGAACATGACGGCGGCGGATTTGCTGTTCAAAAGTCCGGCGATGCAAAAGCTTTTGATTCTGATGCAAAATACCGCCAACACCCGGGCCAACATTTTGATTACGGGAGAGACGGGCGTTGGCAAGAGCGCCATTGCAAAAATGATTCACAAAATGAGCGATTTTTCCGCCGGCCCGTTTATCGAGGTCAACTGCGCCGTGCTGCATGAGAATCTCATTGAGTCGGAGCTGTTCGGCTATGAAAAGGGCGCGTTCACCGGCGCGTCTTCGGGGGGCAAAATCGGCAAAATCGAGCTGGCCAACCACGGCACGCTGTTTTTGGACGAGATCGGGGAGCTGCCCACCGCTTTGCAGTCCAAGCTGCTGCAATTGATTCAAGAGAAGACCATCGAGCGTGTTTCCGGCAATCGGAAGATTGTGCTGGATTTCCGGTTGATCGTGGCTACGAACCGGAATCTGGAGAAGGATGTGGCGGACGGGCTGTTTCGCTCAGACCTGTTTTACCGGCTCAACGTCATCCGGATGCAGATTCCGCCCCTGCGGGAGCGGAAGGAAGATGTGCTGCCCATGGCCTATCAGTTCCTGAGCCGGTTTAACCGGGAGTACAAAAAGGAACTGACCTTCAGTCCCAGATTTTTAAACTTTCTGGAGATGTACCACTGGCCCGGGAACGTCCGCCAGTTGGAAAACCTGATGGAGCGTCTGGCAATTACGGTGCAGGACCCGGTGATCGATGTGTCCGCGCTGCCCTCCGAGTTTGCCGCCGAAACGGCTCTGGCGGAGGACGGGGGGGCCGCCCTCTCGGCAACGCTGCAGGAACGGCTGGACGCCTACGAGGGCCAGATTGTGCGGGAGGCCTATGGGCTGATGGGCACCACCGTGGGTGTGGCGAAGCGGCTGGGCATCTCTCAGGCCACCGCCGTGCGTAAAATTGCAAAATACGTCAGGTAAGGCGGCCCAAAGGCCCAAGTCTGCGAGAAACGGCGGTTTTTGCAGGTGTTTCTAAAAATAGCGGAGGCTCCCGGCCTGAAAAGCCGGGAGCCTCCGCTATTAAATTGAGAGTGGAAAGGCTCGTGCTGAAAAGATGCATATACGGTAAACCCGCATTTTGCAAATCCGCTTGGTCAAATGTGCATCCGTCAACTTTGCGCTGTGGGGAAGCTTACTCGGCGTACAGGGCCTTCAGCTTTACCAGCTTTTCGTAGCGGGCCTTGGCGGCCTCCTCGCTCCTGGCGAACAGTTCGCCCGCGCGGTCGGGGAACTCGCGGGTCAGGCGGGAGTACCGGGCCTCGCTCATCAGGAAGTCCTGATATCCGCCGGCGGGCTCCTTGGAATCCAGCGTAAACTTGGCGCCTTCGACCGCGGGATTGAAGCGGAACAGGTTCCAGTAGCCGCACTCCACGGCCTTCTTCATCTCCACCTGAGAGTTGGTCATGCCGCCCTTGATGGAGTGCATCTCGCAGGGGGAGTAGCCGATGATCAGGGACGGGCCGGGATAGGCCTCGGCCTCCTGAATGGCCTTGAGGGTCTGGGCAAGGTTGGCGCCCATGGCCACCTGGGCCACGTACACATAGCCGTAGCTCATGGCAATCTCGGCCAGAGACTTTTTCTTGACCTCCTTGCCGGCGGCGGCGAACTGGGCCACCTGACCGATGCTGGAGGCCTTGGAGGCCTGACCGCCGGTGTGGGAATACACCTCGGTATCGAAGACGAATACGTTCACGTCGTTGCCGGAGGCCAGAACGTGGTCCAGACCGCCGAAGCCGATGTCATAGGCCCAGCCGTCTCCGCCGAAAATCCAGGTGGATTTCTTGGTGAGATACTCGCTCTGGGCCAGAATCTCGGTGGCCAGCGTGCAGGCCTCGCAGTCGCAGCGCTTGGCGCCAGCGGCCTGAAGCTCCTTCATGTGGGCCAGCATTTCAACCTGCTGTGCACCGAACTTCTCCTTGGCAATGGGGCTGCTCATAAATTCAACAGCTTCATCCACGCCCAGAATACTGCACTTCAGCGCGGCAATATACTTCTCAGACGCTTCGGCGCTGGCGGCGCTGTCGTCCATCGCGTCCAGCCAGCCTTGGGCCGCGGCCTTCAAGGAGGGCAGGGCGTATTC
>JAEWML010000161.1 GCA_023393155.1 Bacillota bacterium | reverse complement strand
AAATACGCCGGTGCGAACCAGACTGTCGGCCCGGGCCAGTGTCAGCATCTCCTCCACAAGGGAGCGCATCTGCCGCGCCTCGGAAAGAATGTTGTCCGCCCAGCGGGCGGGGCGCTCCTCCAAAGAAACGTCGTCCAGAAGCTCCGCGTTGGAGAGGATCACCGTCAGGGGTGTTTTCAGCTCGTGAGACGCGTCGGACAAAAACTGGCGCTGCTGGTCCCATGCCCGCGCCACCGGGCGGGTGACCAGCCGGGCCAGCAGCACGGAAATCCCCAGCAGCACCAGCAGGGCCGCCGCGCCGATTTGCAGGGTGGAGCGAATCATGGACCGCAAAGACGCGGTTTCCATGGAGACGTCTACAAAGGCGATGCGCTGGAAAAACCCGCTGTTTACCCGCAGATAACGGAGGTTGTAAGCCGGGATATTCCCCGTCTCCCGCTCCTGTTCCATGCAGCTTTGCAAAATCTCCCGCAGGGTATCCGTGTTTTCAAGGTCGGAATAGGTTCCGCCGGTGACGTAAACGGTATTTCCCCAGACCTCCACGGTGAAATAGGGGAGCTGCACCTGATCCCCGCCAATCATGATCCCGGTCTGTCCCCGGTCCACGCGGGGATCACGGACAACAACCCGGCGTAAAAGCTCCTGCGTGCTGTCGCGGATGTTGTCCCTTGCGGCGGTGTACATAAAAAAGAACGCGCCGCCCAAAACCGCCGTCACCAGCAGCATACAAACCGCCACCACCTGAAGCCTGAGCCTTCGGATCATGGCGTTTCCTCCCCCGGAACCAGGCTGTATCCCGCCATGCGCAGGGTGATGATTTTTGCCGTGGAGCGCAGGTGCTGGAGCTTTCGGCGGAGGAAGGAAATATAGACCTCCACATTGTTGTCTTCCGCGTCGGACTCGTAGCCCCAGACCTTCAACAGCAGCTTTTCCTTGGTCAGCACCAGCCCCTGATTCAGCATCAGCATTTCCAGCATGTCAAATTCCTTCCGGCTCAGCCGCACGGGCCGTTCCCCGCAGGAGAGGGTAAAGGTGGACTGCTCCAGCTTCAAATCGCCGCAGGTCAGGGTGGCGGTGTCCCGCAACTCGGGTGTCCGGCGGGTCAGCGCCCGGATGGCTGCCAGCAGCTCCTTCGGCTCAAAGGGCTTTGTGAGGTAGTAGTCCGCTCCGCCGTCCAGTCCCCGCACCCGGTCATCCAGCTCTGAGCGGGCGGTGAGCATCAGCACGGGGGTGGCGCTCCCCTCCGCCCGCAGGCGGCGGAGCACCTCAAACCCGTTAAGCTTTGGCAGCATCACATCCAGTAAAATCACGTCGTAAATAGAGGTGAGGGCGTTGTCAAGCCCGCTTTCCCCATCGTGGCTCACGTCGGCGGTGTAGCCGTTCAGCTCCAGCAGGTCCCGCAGCGTCGCGGCAAGGCGCACCTCATCCTCTACAATTAACACGCGCATGGAAAAGCGCCCCCTTTACAGAAATTCAAAAGACGGACGGGAAACTGTTCCCTTCCTTCAAATGCCGGATTTGTTAAAAGCGGCGCTCAGTCCCCGGAAGAAGAGGCTGCGTCCAGTCCGCCCCCGGCCACCGCCAGCAGCGCGTCCAGCTTGTCTTCCCCGATACGGTAAATGGTGGAGTCGTCGTTCACTCGGACGTACCGCCCGTCGCCGCCCAGCACCGGGTTGCCTATGAGCAATGTCAGAACTTGTGCGGTGTTGCCGCCGCCGGTGTAGTTCACCGTGACGGTGGCGGCGGGTTCGTCAAAGCCGCACAGGGCCGCCGCCCCGTCGGAGGGACGGTAGTCCACGCAGGCGTCCAGACGCAGCTTTGAAAGCTGCTCCAGCACGCTTTGCACCTGCTCGTCGCCGGTCACGTCCGCTCCGTTGCACAGCCATGTGACGCTGCCTCCGCTTTCAGGGGAGGAGTCGTCCCCGCCTTCGTCCGGCTGGGCCTGGGCGCGGAAAGCGGAAAGCTCGGTCGTCACGGCCCCGGTCAGGGTGACGGTTCCCAGCCGGTCCTCCGTCAGGGCCGGGAGTTCAGGGAGCAGGAGCATGTCGTAAATCCCCACGGACATCTCCTTGACCAGTTCGTCGGAGATAATGAAAATGGGAGTTTCCGACTCATTCATCAGCATATAGTAGCTGTTCCCGTCAGAAGTGGCGTTGCCCAAAGCCAGCGTGGTAAGCTGTCCGTTGGCTGCGGTGGCGCTCAGTGTCCGGGTGGGCTCCGAAAGGCCATAGTCCTCCGGCGTGCCCCCGTCGGTGATGGTCTGCTGGGGCTTCAGGGTGGAGAGGGTGTTCATCATTTGGCTGAGATAATCCTGATTCAGCGGAAAGTCCGGGTCGTCGGTCCAGTACCACTCCCCGTCTTTATTCAGGGCGAAGGACAGCGTGGTGCTGCCGTTGTGGTAAGAAATTGCCTTATAGGCCGCGCCGTCGCTCATTATGCCGGAGGAGGAGACTAAGGACTCGGCTGCATCCTGACTCCGGCGATTTTTCGCGGATCGCACCGCCAGCACTGCCGCCGCCAGCACCGCTGCGGCAAGGAGCAAAAGCAGAAGCGTCCGCCTGCGTCTTTTGTTCATGGGGGAACCCCTTTCTTTTCGGAGCTTGCGCCGCCAAAACGGCGGACAAAGCATATGAATGCACCCATTATAAAGCTTTGCAGCCGTCAGGTCAATCTGCTCTCCGCCGATGCCCCTTTTATCAGAAGCAGAATAAAGGAAATTCCTTAAGGGAAGCTGAATTTTATAGCGCAGCCGACGAACGTTCTCTGCCGCTCCCCGAAAAAATGCTAAGAAAGCGCGGTCAAGCGAACGCCTGGACAGGTGCACAAGTTTCATCAGGTTTTCAACGGATTTCAGCCACATTGTCAGACTTTTCACTTGCAGTTGGTTGCCTGCTCCTGTATAATCTAGGGCACATGAGGAAAGATCGAAACGAACGACGAACATACGGAGGAAAAGAACAGTGCGTGGCATTCACAGCGCCGTGGATGATATCCGGCGAAACGTGTTTACAGAGGTGGCGAAGCTTGCCTATGAGGGCGGGGACTATTCCCGCGTTGACCTGATTCCCTATAAAATTGTCCCCGGAGAAGATTCTCAGTATCGCAGCAACGTCTTTTTGGCCCGGGCCATTGTACAGGAGCGCGTCCGGCTGGCCTGCGGACTGCCGCTTCAGCCTGTGGACGTGCGGGCTCCCGCCAGCGCGGGCATTGAAGAGGCGGCGGCGGCGGACGACAAGTTTTTTGAAGAGCCGCTGGTAAACGTGATTTCGTTTGCCTGCAACGCGTGCCCCACCAAGCGGATTCGGGTGACGGACAGTTGCCAGGGCTGCATGTCCCACCCCTGTCAGGCGGTCTGCCCCAGGGACGCGATTTATCTGGATGAGCAAAAGCACTCCCATATTGACCAGAGCAAGTGCATCAAGTGCGGCCGCTGCGTCAGCCAGTGTCCCTACCACGCCATCAGCAATCTGGAGCGGCCCTGCGCCGCCGCCTGCGGGATGGACGCCATTGAATCCGACGAGCGGGGCCGTGCCAAAATTAACTATGACAAGTGCGTCTCCTGCGGCATGTGTCTGGTAAACTGCCCTTTTGCCGCCATCGCGGACAAGAGCCAGATTTTTCAGATTATTCACGCCATGAAGCGCCATGATGGGGTGATTGCCTGCGTGGCCCCCGCCTTTGTCAACCAGTTCGGTAAGGGCGCCTCTCCCGCGAAGCTGAAGGCCGCCATGCGCCGCTGCGGCTTTGCCGACGTGGTGGAGGTGGCTGTGGGCGCGGATTTGTGCACCATCGAGGAGGCGGAGGACTTTTTGGAAAAAGTTCCTGCGGAGCAGCCCTTTATGGGCACCTCCTGCTGCCCTGCGTGGAGTATGATGGCAAAAAGGCTGTTTCCGGATTTCAAGGATTATATCTCCATGGCCCTGACGCCCATGGTGATTACCGCCCGGATGGTGAAAAAGGAACATCCCGGCGCGCGCATTTGCTTTATCGGCCCCTGCGCCGCGAAAAAGCTGGAGGCCAATCGTAAATCCGTCCGGTCCGACGTGGACTATGTGCTGACCTTTGAGGAGCTTCAGGGCATGTTCGACGCCAAGGAAATTGATTTTTCCCAGCTCCCCGAGGACCCGGCGGACGATTTCACCGTGGCGACCGGCGCGGGCCGGGGCTTCGCGGTGGGCGGCGGCGTGGCCGCCGCCGTGGTGGAGGCCGTGAAGCGCATCGACCCGGAGCGGGAGATGCTGATTGACTATGGCGACGGACTGCGGGAATGCCGCAAGATGCTGACCCTTGCAAAGGCCGGAAAGCGGGACGGCTATCTGCTGGAGGGCATGGCCTGTCCCGGCGGCTGCGTCGCAGGCGCGGGCACCATCGCCCCGGTGCGGGAAACCGCCGCCGCGGTCCAAAGATATAAGGATGGCGCGGCTGTTCAAAACGCGCTGGACAGCCCCCTGAAGGAGCGGCTGGGAGATACAAAGGAATAAATACCATGGGGTCGTCGGAAAGTTTGCAAACTTTCCGGCGGCCTGCAACTTTTTCCGCGCCGGCACGTCTTTACAATAGAGCCTGTTCGGCGCGGTTTCCAAAGATTGCATGGGGGAAAGCGTCCGCCCGGGATTTACTTTCTTTTCAAGGCGTGGTATCCTGAAAGCGTTATAAATAAAAGAGTTCACAACAATCGAAGAGACTATGGAGGCATGAACGTCGATATGAAAAATTACCTGCGCCGCATTTTTTCCAGTGTTCTGGCAGCATCCTTGCTGTGCGCGCTGACGGTTCCCGCCGCGGCGTCTGTCGCGCTGGGCGAGGACCTGCTTCAAAAGGACGTCCCGGTGCACCGGGATACGCAATTGTCCACCAACGTGTTCTGGAGCACCGCCTACAACGATATGCGGGTGGAAAACCTGATTACATACAGGCCCGGCTCCTCCGCAATGCCCATGGTGACCTACGGCAGCGTGCTCACCTCCTGCAACACCGTCTCCGCCGCCGCCCAGGCGCTGGAAAGTCAGGGCTACCGCGTGGTGGCGGGCCTGAACGGCGACTTTTACAACGTGAACAACGGCCTTCCCATTGGCATGGTGGCGGCAAACGGCGAGCTGAAAAGCTCCGACGGCGGCTATTGGGCCATCGGCTTCCGGCAGGACGGCACTGCCGTGCTGGGCAAGCCCGCGGTGAAGGTCACCGCCGACTTTGGCTATGACATGCTGGACAACGGCGACTACCCCACGCAGGTGGTGCGCCAGCTTGCCGCCGTCAACAAGGCCCGGGTTTCCGGCGGCGGTATCTACCTCTATACCTACGAATTTAACTCCAAACACACCACCGGCACCACGGAGCCGGGGGTGGACGTGGTATGCACCATCCAGAGCGGCTCTCTGGCCTTAAACGGCAGCCCGCTGGTGCTGACGGTGGACAGCGTGCTTGCCGACGCGGCGGGCACCGCCGTTCCGCAGGGGAAGGTGGTTTTGTCCGTCAACAATCAGGCGGACGCCTATGCCCTGAACGCTATGAAAAACATTCCCGTTGGCGCCACGATCAGCATTACCGCCGCGCCGTCCACCGGTGACTGGCTGGACGTACAGTACGCCGTGGGTGCGCTGTACGCGCTGGTGCAAAACGGCGGCGTGGTTTCCGGCCTCCCCACGGACGTAAACCCCCGCACCGCGGTGGGCCAGAAGGCCGACGGGACGCTGGTGTTCTACACCATCGACGGGCGCAGGTCCGGGTATTCCGTGGGCGCGTCCATGACGCAGGTGGCCCAGCGGCTGATCGAGCTGGGCTGTGTCACCGCCCTGTGTCTGGACGGCGGCGGGTCCACCACCTTCACCGCCACCCAACCGGACGCGGTCAGCGCAAAAACCATCAACCGTCCCTCCGGCGGCAGCGAGCGGGCGGTGAGCAATCAGATTTTTCTGGTGGCCTCCAGCCAGTCCAGCGGACAACTGAGCCATTTTTACGTCTCGACGGACAACAGCTACGTGCTGGCGGGCAGCAAGGTAAACGTGACCGCCGCCGCCGTGGATACCAATTACATTCCCATGAGCGGCAGAAGCTATACTCTCAGCACCAGCGCCGGTGAGATGGAAAACGGCGTTCTCACCACCCCCGCCAGCGGCGGAGAGGTGACCGTCACCGCCACGGGCGGCGGACAGTCCGGCTCTGCCAAGGTTCACGCCGTCACCACGCCGGACGCCATCTCCGTGAAAAACGGCTCCACCGCCGTCACCACGCTGACCGTGGCTCCCGGCAGCACCACAACGCTCACGGCCTCCGCCGTTTACCGGCATCTGGCCCTGAAGGCGGACCCGGAGGCCTTCACATGGGCCGTCACCGGCGACATCGGCGCCGTGGACAAAACCGGGAAATTTACCGCCGGTTCCCCCGGTACCGGCACCCTGACGGTTTCCGCCGGGGGAAAGACCGCCACAGTGCAGGTGAATGTCTCCCACATCGCCCTTGCCACGGTGGAGGACTTTGAAGCAAGTGTTCCCGAGCTTTCCTCCTTCAGCTACGGCGCAACTATTTCCCGCGTCACTGACATGAATCTGGTGAAATACGGCCGGGCTTCCGCCGCCGTGAATTACACCATCGGCGCGGACGGAACCTCCTCGGTCCTCTTTGCAGTGCCTTATTCCATCGGCAGCGCCTACACCCAGATGAGCTTCTGGCTGTATGGCGACAAGTCCGGCAGCGCGCTGACCGTTTTGACCTCCGACGGGGCAAATACCGTGGAAACTCCGGCAGGCAGCGTGGACTTTACCGGCTGGAAGCAGATTACCGTTGCCCTGCCCGCCGGAACCGCGACTCTGGCCGGCTTCAAGCTGACCTCGGGAATCAACGCCGACGGTACGGCGACAGCCGCCTCCGGCACGCTGTATCTGGATCAGTTGGTGACCTCCTATAACAATGTGGTGGATACCACGCCCCCCGAGGTAAAAGCTGCCCTTTCCGGAACCAGCCTTACCGCAACGATTACCGACGCGGCGGACAAATTCCCCGCCCAGAGCGGCGTAAGCGTCACCATGGACGGCAAGGCCGTGGCCTTTGCCTATGACCCGGCGAAGGGAACCCTCACCGCCGCTCTGCCCGTGAACGATACCTATGCCCACCGGGTCACCGTCACCGCGCGGGACGCCTCCGGCAACATCGGCCGGTCCTCCTGCGACATTGCCGCCACCGGCGGCGAGACGCAGTTCGGCGACACCGCGGGCTATTGGGCCGGGACCTACGTGGACTGGCTGAAAACCGCCGGGATTACCACAGGCTATGAGGACGGGACCTTCCGCCCCAACCAATCCATTACCCGCCAGCAGTTCGCCGTGATGCTCTACCGCTATCTGGGACTGGACGGAAGCGGGAACGATGCAAACGACCTCCCCTTCGCGGACGCGGGAGACATTGGCGAGTATGCCCGCACGGCGGTGAAAACGCTGTACTCCATGGGGATTCTTACCGGCTCTCAGGAGAACGGAAAGCTCTATTTCCGCCCCGGCGCCAGCCTGACCCGCGCGCAGGCGTCCACCATGATCGGCCGGACCCAGCAGAAGGGCTATGCCCAGGCGGCCCTCACCTTTAAGGACGCGGCTTCCATTCCCTCTTACGCCGCCTATTACATTCAGACCATGGCGGCACAGAAGGTCATCAGCGGCTATGAGGACGGCACGTTCCGTCCCAACACCTCCATCACCCGGGGCCAGATGGCGAAGATTCTATACAATTTGCTGTAAAAGCAGTGTAAAAGATTTTCGCAGGGCCACTTTGATTTGGCGTGCTTTATAGAAACACTTTTTCCATTGGGAGCACGCTTTCGCGCGGCAAAACAGGAAGAATCAAAACAAAAGGCCCTGGGGAACTTAATTCCCCGGGGCCTTTTGTTTTGTTTTTCTCTCCGCGCCGATCAAAAGTCGGTTTTTGAGAAAAAGGCAGAAAATTAACAAAATTTTGTTGGACGGCCTGAATGTTAAAAATTGTCCGGTTGATTTTTCGACGGGATTGGAGTAGACTGACGAGACGATTACCGAAGGGAGGGAGCTTTTTGCGCGCCTATACGGCGGACCAATGGGTCCTGTTGTTTTTTTTCTACTGTCTGTGCGGCTGGGTTTGGGAGTCGTGCTACGTCTCCGCGCGGCGGCGCAGATGGGTTAACCGGGGCTTTCTCCACGGGCCGGTGCTTCCTATTTACGGCTCCGGGGCCATCTTGATTTTGATCTTTACCCTGCCGGTGCGAAACTATCCCGCGTTGCTGTACCTGAGCGGCGCGGTGGCGGCGACGCTGCTGGAATACGTCACCGGGGCGGCCATGGAGCGGCTGTTCAAGGTGCGCTATTGGGACTATTCGGGCCAAAAGTTTCATGTAAACGGCTATATCTGCCTCTCCAGCAGCATTGCCTGGGGCTTCTTCTCCATTTTGCTGGTGAAGGTGGTCCATCCCCCCATTGCGCGGCTGGTGCTGTCCGTTCCCGCCGCGTTTGCCACGCCGCTGGCTCTGGCGCTGGTGGCGGGCTTCACCGTGGACGCGGTGCGCTCCGTGCAGGCCGCGCTGGATTTGCGCGCCATGCTGGAAAAGCTCACGGAGGAAAACGAGGAGCTGCGCCGCCTCGCCCGGCGGATGGAGATTATTTCCGCCTTCGCGGAGGAGGATTTGCAAAAATTCCGGGACAAAACGCAGGTGGAGCGCATTTTGCTGCAAAGCCGACTGAGAGAAGAGCGGCAAAAGCGGGCGAAGGGCCGGGCGGAGCGGAAGCAGCGCCGGGAGGAACGGCTGGCGGAGGCGCTGGGAACTCTGTCGGACGCCACCCTGAGCGCGTTGGAGAACGTGTCCGCCGCCGCCGAGGCCTGCCGGGACCGGCTGATGGGCGAAAACGGCCTGTCCGCCGGGAAGCTGGCGGAGCTGGACGAGGCGGTGGAAAAGCTGCGGGCGCGGCAGGAGGCCGTCCGGGGCAGAACCGCGAAAGCCTATCGCCAGTCCCTGCGTATTCTGCGGGGCAACCCCTCCGCCGCCGCGCGGCAATACCCCGAGGCCATGGAAAACCTCCGCCGTCTGGAGGGGACCGACGAGGACTGAGGGCGCGTTTTTCCCGCACCCCGTTCACTTTTTCCGTTTGTCGGGGCAGGCAGGCGATTTTTACAAGGAGAAAAGGCCGGAGCGTGTATACACGCTCCGGCCTTTATGCTGCGGAAATTTTTGGCTCTTTGCCTTTAAGGCTTAGAACAGCCCGCCGTCCTCGTTGCCCGACTCCTGCCGCTCTGGACCGGAAATGGGATAGACACCGCTGGTCCGCTTGGCGGTTTCATAGTATCCCAGCTCCGCGCACTGATAAGCGGGCAGGTAAAAAAGCTCTACCGCCAAGGCCCACAGTGAAAGCAGAAGGTTCATCACCAAGACGCCTGCCAGAGACGGAGTGATGTAGGCCTCTCCTGTTATTATGGAGGAGGCGGACCGGAAAGAGGCCTGAGAAACCCAAATGCCAATGGGGAAAGAGGCCAGAAGACCCCAGCCCAGATAGCTCAGGTCCAGCATGAAGAGCTGGCCCTTATAGCCCACGGTCTGCTTCTTGCTCAGTTCCAGTGCGTCCATGCAGCCCAGTTCGGGGTTTTCGCAGAGATTCAAATAGGCGAACCGATAACGGTACGCGGCGACGATGCCCGGAACAACAAACAAAAGCGACCAGAGAAAGATAAAAAGCGTCTCCAAAATGGCAAGCCCGATCACCCGCCCCGCAAAGGAAAATCCGTCGAACAGCGTGAGATATCCGGACCGGACGCCCCGCCGGATATCCATGCAGTAGAGAATAAAACCGGCTTGCAGGACAACGCCCAGAAGCGAGGTTAGAATGCTGACAAAGCTTCCCAACGGATTGCCGTAAGTCACGGGGCTGCCGCTGCTGGACAGACTGTCCACCATGCTCAGGGCCAGGCTCAGCAGAAGA
>JAEWML010000045.1 GCA_023393155.1 Bacillota bacterium | reverse complement strand
GGAGGGGCCTCGTTTCCGCCGCCCTGAGGTCCGCCGAAGCCCCCAAAGCCGCTGGGGTCAAAGCCGTTTCCGGGTGTGAAATTGATGTGAAAAGGCATATTTGGTTGGCCCTCCTTGTAATTTTTGCCTATTTTACAGTTTCTTGTATTGTATGCCAAATATGTAAATAAATCAACCTGTTCTGTTTTTAGGGCCGGTATTTCTTTGGAGTTGTAGAAACTGCACAAAAATCCCCCTGCAATTTTTGCCCTCCATTGTTCCCCTAATTGAATTGTGACTTGTCTTTTCCTTCATATCCCTATATAATAAATCTATTCAATTCTTGAGGCAATCGTTTACTGGCTTTCCCTGCCGCAGGGCAATTCTAAGACGGAGGAAAAACACATGGCAAAAAAATATGTCTACAAATTTTCCGAGGGTAATAAGGACATGCGCGAGCTGCTGGGCGGCAAGGGCGCGAACCTGGCTGAGATGACTCTGGCTGGGATGCCCGTCCCTCAGGGCTTCACCATCACAACCGAGGCCTGCACCCAGTATTATACCGACGGCCGCCAGATCAACGCCGGCATTCAGGCGGAGATCGAGGAGTATATGGTTTGGCTGGAGGGGGAAAACGGCAAGAAATTTGGCGACCCCAGCGACCCGCTGCTGGTTTCCGTCCGCTCCGGTGCCCGGGCCTCCATGCCCGGCATGATGGACACCATCCTGAATCTGGGTCTCAACGACGTGGCCGTGGAGGGCTTCGCCAAGAAGACCGGCAATCCCCGCTTTGCGTACGACTCCTATCGCCGGTTCATCCAGATGTTCTCCGACGTGGTGATGGAGCTGAGCAAGAAGCGCTTTGAGGAAATCATCGATGAGATGAAGGCCAAAAAGGGCGTGGAAAACGATCTTGATCTGGACGCCGAGGACATGAAGGCGCTGACCGTCAGATTCAAGGAGTTTTACAAGAAGGAAAAGGGCGAGGACTTTCCGCAGGACCCCAAGGTCCAGTTGATGGAGTCCGTGAAGGCCGTGTTCCGCTCCTGGGACAATCCCCGTGCCAACTTCTATCGCCGGATGAACGAGATTCCCTACGACTGGGGTACCGCCGTCAACGTGCAGTCCATGGTCTTCGGCAACACCGGCAATAACTCCGGCACCGGCGTGGCCTTCACCCGCAACCCCGCCACCGGCGAAAAGGCCCTGTTCGGCGAGTATCTTATCAACGCCCAGGGTGAGGATGTGGTGGCAGGCGTGCGAACCCCCTCTCCCATCAGCAAGCTGAAAGACGAGATGCCCGAGGTTTACGAGGAGTTCGCCCAGATTGCCAACAAGCTTGAGGCTCATTACCGCGATATGCAGGATATGGAGTTTACCATTCAGGACCGCAAGCTCTATATGCTCCAGACCCGCAACGGCAAGCGCACCGCCGCCGCGGCCCTGAAGGTGGCCGTGGATCTGGTGGACGAGGGCATGATTACCGAGAAGGAAGCCGTTTTGCGCGTGGACCCCAAGCAGTTGGACGCGCTGCTGCACCCCCAGTTTGACCCTGAGGCCCTGAAAAAGGCCGCCGTCATCGGCAAGGGTTTGGCCGCCTCTCCCGGCGCCGCCTGCGGCCGGGTGGTCTTTACCGCTGAGGACGCCAAGGAGTGGTCCGACCGGGGCGAAAAGGTCATTCTGGTCCGGCTGGAGACTTCTCCGGAGGATATCGAGGGCATGCAGGTTGCCCAGGGCATTCTCACCGTCCGGGGCGGCATGACCTCTCACGCCGCCGTGGTGGCCCGGGGCATGGGCACCTGCTGCGTGTCCGGCTGCGGCGAAATCGTGGTGAGCTATGAGAAAAAACAGTTTGAGCTGGGCGGAAAAACCTATTCCGAGGGGACCTGGATTTCTCTGGACGGTTCCACCGGCAATATCTACGGCGAGGCCGTGGGCACCATCCCCGCCGACCCCAACTCCGGCTATTTTGGCCGCCTGATGGGCTGGGCCGACGAGTACCGCCAGATGGGCGTCTACACCAACGCCGACACGCCCAGAGACGCCGCCCAGGGCCGCGGCTTCGGCGCGGAGGGCATCGGCCTTTGCCGCACGGAGCACATGTTCTTCGAAGGCGCGCGCATCAAGGCCATGCGGGAGATGATCGTGGCTGAGACGGAGGAGGAGCGCCGCAAGGCTCTCGACAAGCTCCTGCCCTATCAGCAGAGCGACTTTGAGGGCATTTACGAAGCCATGGAGGGCTGCCCCGTTATCATCCGCTTCCTGGACCCCCCGCTGCACGAGTTCCTGCCCACCAAGGAGGCTGACATTCAGGAGATTGCCGGGGAGCTGGGCATCACCGTGGAGAAGCTGAAAAACGTCATCGAGGGCCTCCACGAGTTCAACCCCATGATGGGTCATCGCGGGTGCCGTCTGGCCGTTTCTTATCCGGAGATTGCCGAGATGCAGACCACTGCGGTCATCAACGCCGCCATCGCCGTCACCAAGAAGGGCGTGTACAGCATCACCCCCAACATCATGATTCCCCTGATCGGCGAGGTGAAGGAGCTGAAGTACGTCCGCGAGATTGTGGTGGCCGTGGCCGATAGGCTCATCAAGGAGTCCGGCGTCGACATGAAGTACGAGGTCGGCACCATGATTGAGATTCCCCGGGCCGCTCTCACCGCCGACGAGGTTGCCAAGGAGGCCGACTTCTTCTCCTTCGGCACCAACGACCTGACCCAGATGACCTTCGGCTTCAGCCGGGACGACGCGGGCAAGTTCCTGAACGCCTATTACGAGAAGAAGATTTATGAGTCCGACCCCTTTGCCCATCTGGATCAGACCGGCGTGGGCAAGCTGGTGGAGATGGCCGTGAAGCTGGGCCGCCAGACGCGTTCTGACCTGCACCTTGGCATCTGCGGCGAGCACGGCGGCGACCCCACCTCCGTGGAGTTCTGCCACAAGGTGGGCCTGGACTATGTGTCCTGCTCTCCCTTCCGTGTGCCCATTGCCCGCCTTGCCGCTGCGCAGGCCGCCATTAAAACTCCGAGAAAATAAGGTTTTTTCTGATTCTAAGGCCTTATAAGCAGACAAAAGCTCCCCTTGATTTCAACAGAAATTAAGGGGAGCTTTTTATAGTTTAGCAATGCCGGGGACTGCGCTTGGCTGGTGGCTGACGCGGCTGTGCACCGCAATGGACGCGCCCATCCGCTCCGGGCCGTG
>JAEWML010000158.1 GCA_023393155.1 Bacillota bacterium | reverse complement strand
GCTCCATCCTGTCGGGACTTTTAATCTATTCTCTGGAAAAAACCGGCGCTCTTGCGGGAATGCAGTCCCGCCTGAATCAATCCGTTTACAATCAGAAAGGAAGTGAAGCATGATGCGTGAGCTGCTTGAAAACGTCCGCCGTCAGGCTCCCCTGATTCACAACATCACCAACTATGTCACCGTGAACGACTGCGCCAACATTCTTCTGGCCTGCGGCGCGTCACCCATTATGGCGGACGATTTGGAGGAGGCAGAGGAAATCACCTCCATCTGCGGTGGCCTAAACATCAATATCGGCACGCTGAATCAGCGCACCATCCCCGCCATGCTGGCCGCCGGAAAACAGGCAAACGCGCTGGGGCATCCCGTGGTTCTGGACCCCGTGGGAGCGGGCGCGTCGAAACTTCGCACCGAAACCGCGCTGAAGCTGCTGCGGGCGGTCCGGTTTGCCGTGATCCGGGGCAACATCTCCGAAATCAAAGCGTTGGTACAGGGAAACGGAACCACCAAGGGCGTGGACGCGGACGTTGCCGACCGGGTGACGGAGGAAAATCTCTCGCAGGCGGCGGCGTTTGCCAAGGCGTTTTCTAAAAAAACCGGCGCGGTGGTGGCTATTACCGGAGCCATAGATATCGTGGCGGACGAACATACCGCCTACTGCATCCGAAACGGCCACCCGGACATGAGCAGAATCACCGGCACCGGCTGCCAGCTCTCCGCCATGACGGCGGCCTACGTCACCGCCAATCCCGGACGCACGCTGGACGCGGCGGCGGCGGCGGTTTGCGCCATGGGCCTTTGCGGCGAAACGGCCCGGCGGCGCATGACGGAGCAGGACGGCAATTCCAGCTATCGGAACTACATCATCGACGCGGTCTACAATCTCACGCCGGAGGCGCTGGAGGAAGGAGCACGATATGAGGTGCGATAAAAAAGCGATGCTGCTCTATGCGGTGACGGACCGGGCGTGGGTGGGAACCCTGAGCCTGTATCAGCAGGTGGAGCTGGCATTGAAAAACGGGGCCACCTGTGTTCAGCTCCGGGAAAAGGAGCTGGACGGGGACGCGTTTCTCGCCGAGGCCACGGCGCTGGCAAAGCTATGCAAGGAGTACAGCGTTCCCTTCATCGTCAATGACAACGTGGAAATTGCCATTAAATCCGGCGCGGACGGCATTCATGTGGGGCAGGAGGATATGCTTGCCGCCGACGTTCGGGCACAGGTGGGCGACGGTATGATCGTGGGCGTTTCCACCCACACCGTGGCCGAGGCGCTGGAGGCGGTGAAAAACGGCGCGGATTATCTGGGCCTTGGGGCCGTGTTTTCTACCTCCACGAAGTCGGACGTGGACCTGATGCCCTTTGAAACCCTCCGCGCCATCTGCGCGGCCGTGGACGTTCCCACCGTCGCCATCGGCGGCATCTCCGGGGAGAACATTTTGAAGCTCTCCGGCAGCGGCGTGGACGGCGTGGCGGTGGTATCCGCCATTTTCGGGGCGGAGGACCCCGGCGCGGCCACCGCCGCGCTGCGGACGCTTGCGGAAAAGCTGGTGGGGGTCCGCGAATAGGCGACCCTACCCATTTTGCGGGGCCGGCGCATGGCCGGCCCCACCGTTTCATTGATTTCACAGGCGAAAGCGCCTTGAAACAGCGGCAGACCGGGGGCACCACTTTCTGCCGCTCCATAAAAATAGTGCTGACAGTGGAAAGGAGTTTTCATTTATGAAAACAGCATTATCAATCGCCGGAAGCGATTCCAGCGGAGGCGCCGGGATTCAGGCAGACATCAAAACCATGACCGTCAACGGCGTATACGCCATGAGCGCCGTCACGGCCCTGACTGCCCAGAACACAACCGGCGTCCAGGGGATTTTCGAAGTCTCCCCGGAATTTCTTGCCCAGCAGCTTGACTGCGTGTTTACCGACATCCCTCCCGACGCGGTGAAAATCGGCATGGTTTCCTCCGCGGGGCTGATTGGGGTTATCACGGAAAAGCTGCGGCAGTACGCAGCCGTAAACATTGTGGTGGACCCCGTGATGGTGTCCACCAGCGGCGCGCGGCTCATCAGCGAGGACGCGGTGGACGCGCTGAAGCGGCTGTTGCTGCCTCTGGCCACAGTCCTTACGCCTAACATCCCGGAGACGGAGGTTCTTTCGGGGATAAAGGTGGAAAGCGCCGCCGACATGGAGCGGGCCGCGAAAGCCATTTCAGACGCCTACGGCTGCGCCGTGCTGTGCAAGGGCGGCCACAAGCTCAACGACGCAAACGACCTTTTGTACCGAAACGGAGCAGCCCGCTGGTTTAACGGCAGGCGCATCGACAACCCCAACACCCACGGCACCGGCTGCACCCTCTCCAGCGCCATCGCCGCAAATCTTGCGAAGGGCTACGGACTGGAGGAGGCGGTGGAGCGGGCCAAGGCCTACATCTCCGAAGCGTTGGGGGCGATGCTGAATCTGGGGGCAGGCTCCGGCCCCATGAATCACGCCTTCGACCTTACCGGCAAATTTGCAAAAGAGGCGGGGAAATGAAGCAGGACACAACGCGGCGTCTTTTGAACGCGGCGAAAGACATATGGGCGGACTATCACGTCCACCCCTTTGTCCGGGGAATTGCCGACGGAACTCTGGACCGGGAAAAATTTAAGCATTACATGGTGCAGGACTATCTGTACCTGCTGGACTATGCCCGGGTGTTCGCTCTCGGCGTGGCGAAATCCCGGGACCGTGGGTCCATGGCCCTCTTCGCGGGCTATGTGACGCAGATTTTGGACGGAGAAATGGACATCCACCGGAGCTATATGGAGCGGCTGGGTATTTCCCTTGACGAAGCGGAGCGCACGCCTATGGCGCAGGATAATCTCTCTTACGTTTCCTACATGCTCCGGGTAGCCTATGAAGAGGGACCAGGGGAAATCGCCGCCGCTATCCTCTCCTGTGCTCTCAGCTATGAGGTCATCGCCAAGGAAATGGTGGGAAAGTATCCCGCCTGCGCGGAGCATTCCTTTTACGGCGAATGGGTACGGGGCTATGCAAGCCCGGACTATGCCGCCGCCAACGAAAAGCTGATGGAGCTGACCGAGCATCTGACGGCGGACTACTCCGAGGCCCAGCTCCGGCGGCTGGAGGAAATTTTCATCGCCTGCTCCCGGTATGAGGGCACTTTCTGGGATATGGCGTGGGAGCTGAGGACGTATGCGTATGCTGACTTTTGAAAACGTGACGTTTCAATACGAGGCGGACAGCTTCCCCACCATCAAGCG
>JAEWML010000137.1 GCA_023393155.1 Bacillota bacterium | reverse complement strand
GCCCAAGCCCGCACTGCCCGGTCCGGGTTCCTCCGGTCCTTCGTCAGCCTTGAAGCTGCCTTTCCCCTCCGGGCGTTTCCCATACTTGTGGAATAACCGAAACATACAGAAAAGGAAGTATCGCTATGAATCGTCGCTACCGTAAAACCGTCATCGCCGGCAACTGGAAAATGAACATGACCGCCACAGAGACGAAGAAGTTTGCCGAGGAAATGAAGAAAATTATGCCCAGGGCCAAGTGGTGCGACACGCTGATTTGCGTCCCCGCCTGCAACATTTCCGCGGCTTTGCGGGCTTTTAAGGACCTGCGGATTTCCGTGGGCGCGGAAAATGTCTATTTCGAGGAAAAAGGCGCCTACACCGGGGAAATTTCCGCCGGTATGCTGCGGGACCTGGGCGTAAAGTACGTGATTGTGGGCCACAGTGAGCGGCGGGAGCAGTTCGGCGAGACGGATGCGGGCGTGAATAAAAAGGTGCACGCCGTGCTTGCCGAGGGCATGAGCCCCATTATCTGCGTGGGCGAGAGTCTGGAGCAGCGGGAGATGGGCGTGACAAGCGAGTGGGTGACCCTTCAGGTGAAAAGCGCGCTGCACGGCGTTCCCGCCGACAAGCTGCGCCGGTGCATCGTGGCCTACGAGCCCATCTGGGCCATCGGCACCGGTAAAACCGCCACGGCGGAGCAGGCGGGCGAGGTGTGCGGCAGCATCCGCGCCACCATCCGCGCACTATACGGGGCGCGGGTTGCCCGGTCCGTTACCATTCAATACGGCGGGTCCATGACCCCCCAGAACGCGGCGGAGCTGCTGGCCCAGCCGGATATCGACGGCGGGCTGATCGGCGGCGCGTCCCTGAAGCCGGAGCAGTTTGTGGAGATTGTCAACGCAGCCAATCAGGATTGAGCCGCACCGCGCGTTTCTCTGCCGTGATTTTTCGGCGGGGAAGCGGGTCGATTTCCAACATTCCCGGGGGTGGAGCCCCATGTGGCCGGGCCGGGGTCCGGAACCATCGGCTGAGTCAGAAAGAGGTACTTTTATGAATAAAACTCCCACAACGCTGATTATCATGGACGGCTACGGCCTGTCCGACAGTCAGCGGGGAAACGCGGTGCGGGCGGCCAAAACGCCCTGCCTCGATCAGTTTTACAAGGAATTTCCCCATACCACCCTCTCCGCCTCCGGGCTGGACGTGGGTTTGCCCGCCGGGCAGATGGGCAACAGCGAGGTGGGCCACACCAATATCGGAGGCGGCCGGGTGGTGTTTCAGGACCTGCCCCGGCTGAACAACGCCGTGGCCGACGGCTCGTTTTTTGAAAATTCCGCCTATCTCCGCGCCATGGACGCCTGCAAAGAAAAGGGCACGGCCCTGCATCTGATGGGATTGCTGTCCGACGGCGGCGTGCATTCCCACATCGACCACCTCTTCGCTCTTTTGAAGCTGGCAAAGGACCGGGGGCTTGAAAAGGTCTATATCCACGCGTTTTTGGACGGACGGGACACCTCCCCCCAGTCGGGTGCGGAGTTTGTGGCCCGGACCGTGGAACAGTGCTGCCAGCTTGGCGTTGGAAAAATTGCCACCGTCATGGGCCGTTACTATGCGATGGACCGGGACAAACGCTGGGACCGGCTGGAGCAGGCGTATGACGCAATGGTGTACGGCGAGGGCGTGGAAACCAATCCCGACGCCGTGGCCGCGGTGCGGGACTCCTATGAAAAGGGAGTGACCGACGAATTTGTGGAGCCGGTGGTCTGCGACGAGGCGGGCACCGTGGGCGACAACGACAGCGTGATTTTCTTCAACTACCGTCCTGACCGGGCGCGGGAGCTGACCCGTGCGCTGGTGGATCCCGCGTTTGACGGCTTCACCCATCAGTATTTCCCTGTGACCTTTGTGTGCACCACAGAGTATGACGCCTCTATGCCCAACGTGGAGGTGGCGTTTCCCCGGCTGAGTGTGCGCAACGGGCTGGGAGAGTATCTCAGCACGCTGGGGATGACCCAGCTTCGCATCGCGGAGACGGAGAAATACGCCCATGTGACCTTCTTCTTCAACGGAGGGACCGAAACGGTGTTCCCCGGTGAGGACCGGGTGCTGGTGGCCTCTCCCAAGGTGCCCACCTATGACCTCCAGCCGGAGATGAGCGCCGCAGAGGTCTGCGAGAAGTGCGTGGAGCGCATCGAGTCCGGGGCGTACGACGTGATTGTTCTAAACTTTGCCAACTGCGACATGGTGGGCCACACCGGCGTGCTTGACGCGGCGGTGAAGGCTGTGGAGGTTGTGGACGAATGCGTGGGCAAGGTGGTGAACGCCACGCTGAAAATGGGCGGCATCGCTATGATTACCGCCGACCACGGTAACGCAGAGGAGCTGGAGCAGCCGGACGGCAGCCCCTTCACCGCCCACACCACCAATCCGGTTCCCTTCATTCTCTGCGGCGCGGGCAGCGAGCTGCGCCAAGGCGGGAAGCTGGCGGACATTGCCCCCACGATTCTGGACGTGATGGGCCTTGCCTGCCCCGAGGAGATGACGGGAAAGACGCTGATTATAAAATAAGGTAATAAAATGCCGGGGCGCAAAAATTTTTTGCGTCCCGGCATTTGTGTATAGTTTTTCCTTTCCTTGGACATACTGCGGGTAAACCAATGGAAAGGACGGTTTTCTATGAACAAACCCAATATGCCGAAAACGGTGCTGGGCGGAGCAGGCTTCTACATAGTCCTGCTCCTGAGCCTGGCGATTGTGGGAGCTTCGGGCTATGCCATTTTGTTCCACGGCGGCAGCACGGCGAGGACGGACCCGGATGTGTCCACCGCCGCGCCGGACGCGGACCTCTTTGACGATCTGGACCCCAACGGGCCGTCGTTGGAGATTCTGGAGCCGGAGACGCTGAAAGTGCCGGATCAGGGCGTTCCGGTGCAGGCGCCTGTGCAGATGCCCGCGGTGGAGGTGGACGACACGCCGGTGAAGCCCACGGCCCCCAGTCTTATCGTCTGGCCCCTGCGGGGCGCGGTGGTGTCGGCCTTCAGTGTGGACGCGCTGAGCTTTGACAAAACCATGGGCGACTGGCGGACCCACGCGGGCGTGGACCTGGCCGCCGAGGTGGGGACACAGGTGATGGCAGCCAGTGCCGGAAAGGTAACCTCCGTGGAAGACAATCCCCTGATGGGGACCACCGTGGTGATCGAGCACGACGGTGGCTACGTGACCACCTATGCCAATTTGCAGGCTGTTCCCACCGTCAAGGCCGGAGATACGGTTTCCGCCGGGCAGATTATCGGCGCGGTGGGCTCTACCGCCATTGCGGAGGCTGCCCTGTCCTCTCATTTGCACTTTGCGGTGGAAAAGAACGGAGACGCGGTGGACCCCCAGGCATTTTTAAAGGATTGAAAAAAGGCGCGCCGTTTAGCCGTAGTCCCATAGGAACATTTTCCTAAACTACGGCTAAGCGGTGTGGTATTGGGCAGATAGTGAGTTTTCGCTGTCTGCCCTTTGCTGTTTCTAAGCAACCTCTTGTTGTTCTTTTATGGCAGGTTGCTCGATTGCATCGTCAAGCAGTCCAATGTAGCGGTAATGGATTTGGATTTCTTGCAGTGCTGTTCTTGAGTATTTCTCGGTACGTTCACCCACAACAATCCTATCAATGAACCTGTGGAGGATGGTTGCCGTTAGCTCATTAATTTCAGTAATCTCCTTGGCTTCCTCGATGAAGGCAGTGACATTTGCAACCGAATCCTTAAGTTTTTCCAGTTTACTTTCCTTTATGGGAATCGTAGACTGGATTTCGTTTTGCTCTTTTAGGTAGTCATCGCTTAATTTTCGGAACACCTCGTTTGGAATTTTACCGAGTACATTATCCTCATACAGCCTTTTAAACAGCTTGGTAAGCTCATCGTCACGTCGTTTTAAAGTAGCGATTTCTTTGGTCAGCAAGCTGATTTCCTTTTGAGTTTCCTTGCTGTTTTTCTTCGCCACAACATCTGCAAACATCAATTCGTGTTGCCTTGCATAATGGGTTACTCGTCTTAAATCATCAAGAACAATTTTTGCAAGCTGATCCTCTTTTATAAAGTGTGCGGTACAGACCTCTTTACCCTTTTTCTTGTAGGTTCGGCAGGCGAAATTATAATCACTTTTCTTCATTGTTGAGGCACGATGTAGTACCATTTTTGATCCACAGTCCTTGCAGTAAACCATACCGGAGAACATATCCTGCTCGTCCATATTGGTTCGTCTGCGTTTATGCTGGCGCATATCTTGAACAATGTCCCATACCTTTTGCGAAATAATAGCAGGGTGCGTATTCTCAAAACGAAGCTGCTCTTCCTTTGGCACCTCAATTTTCTTCTTGTTTTTAAAGGACTTGGTTGTTGTTTTGAGGTTGATTGTATGACCTAAATAGACCTCATTTTCAAGAATATGAACGATTGTTTTTTGTGCCCAACGGTATGGATCACTTAAATCAGCTGTACTGGTATATGGCATTCCCTTGGTATAGTAGTAATAGTTCGGCATAAAAATCTTTTCTTGTGCCAGCCTTTTTGCAATTTGGCTGGGACCGTTTCCCTCAACGCATAGCTTGAAAATGTACTTGACTACTTCAGCAGATTCGGGATCAACAACGATTTTTCGCTTTGGATCATCGGGGTCTTTCATATAACCATAGGGTGCCCTTGTGCCAACCCTTGCAC